>NZ_JBEXCV010000253.1:0-7830 GCF_040605455.1 Embleya sp. NPDC005575
GCGCGGTGACACCTCCGGCTCCAGACCGGGAAACAGGAACGCGACCCGGCCCGGATTCGGCGCGTACAGGCCCAGCAGCGGACGCGGGTCGGACCGCACAGACCGTACGGACCCCAAGCGGGCCGGCCGGGTCGATCACGGGCCGCGTTCACGCGCCGGGGCCGCCGGCGGCATCCGGCGCCGGCCCGAGGACCGACGGCGGTTGCTGATCCAGCAGTTGATCGTATTCGTCGTCGTGACCGCCATCGCCGCATTCGCCATCGCCGCGTTCCAGAACGACGGGGACGACGGGGACGACGCCAAGACCTCGACCGTCGCCCAACCCGCTCCGTCGCCGCCGGGGCCGGGCGCGTTCCGCGTCGGTCCGGCGCACGGCTCGATCCCGATCGCCGACTGGTCCGACCGCACCTACGCCGACCCCTCCGCGGGCGGCGCCACCGTCACCCTCGCCGACGGCTCGGCGGTGGTCGGCAGCGACCGGATCACCCTCGGCGACGTGGTCCCGGCGAGCCTGGACGGCGCACCCGCCGTGGTCGTGGTGCTCACCCGCTCCCCCGGTGCGGGCGGCTCGCCGACCCACCTGGTCGAGCTCTACCGGTTCGCCGGCGGCACGCCGACCGCGGTGGCGGCGCTGGCCGCGGCCGCCGACCCACAGGCGGTCGCCACGCGGTGGACGGTGGTCGACGGTGCGATCGTGCGCATCCAGTCCTACGTGGACATCGCCGACGTGACGACCCGCTACGTGGTCGGCCCCGACGGTGTACTGGTCCCGGCCGGAGTGTGAGCGGAAGTCCCACCGCACCGCACACCCACCACCCACACCGACCTCACATCGCCGCCATCACCGCGCCGGCCGGCAACGCACGAGGCACCCGACATACGAGGAGGGGCACCCGGCCGAAGCCGGGTGCCCCTCCTCGTATCGGACCATCTCGTCGGGTCGGATCACGCTGTCCGGACTCAGCCGAACTGGCGCTCCAGATCCTTCAGTTTGCGCTCCAGCGAGTCGAGCCGGGGCAGCGTCATGGTGTCGTCCTCGGCGGTGAGGTCGATGACGTCACGCCGCTCGCCGCCGCTGTCGGCGGTCGTCGCCGGGAGTTCGCTCGCTCGCGCGGAAGGGGCAAGCGCCGGACGGCCGGCAGGGTTGTTCGTGTCGGCTGAGCCGCCGTGGCCGGAAACGTCGTTTCCGGCTATAGCAGGCTCCGAGAGTGCTTCGGAGCCGCCACCTCCCGGCAGAGCAGCCATTTCCTGACGCGCGGCGCCGCGGCGGCCGAAGTGCCCGCCACCGCCGTCACCACGACTGAGCGCCTTGAGCTGCGCTCGCTCCCGCTTGCCGTCGATCCGCCGACGCTCACGATCGTCCTGCTTGGCCCGCTTGTCCTCGCGGACCTCCTCGACGGCCTCGTCGAGGGTGCGCACGCCTTCGAGCAGCATGAGCGACCACGCATTGAACGTCTCGTGCGGGGCACGCAACCATCGCACGATCCGGATCTGCGGCAACGGACGTGGGACCAAGCCCTGTTCGCGCAACGCGGCCCGGCGGGTCTGCTTGAGCGCGCGGTCGAACAGGACGGCCGCGGAGAGCGACATACCGGCGAAGAACTGCGGCGCGCCCGCGTGCATGTCGCCGCGCGGCGCGTGCACCCAGTTGAACCAGGCCGAGGCGCCCGCGAACGTCCAGACCAGTATCCGCGAACCGAGCGCCGCGTCACCGTGGCTGGCCTCGCGCACCGCGAGCACGGAGCAGAACATCGCCGCCCCGTCGAGCCCGAACGGCACCAGGTATTCCCAGCCGTTGGCCAACCCGAGGTTCTCCCGGCCGAAGCCGACCAGGCCGTGGAACGACAGCGCGGCCGCGACACCGGCACAGACGAACAGCAGCGTGTACGAGGCGACGCCGTACATCAGTTCCTTGCGCCGCCGGCGGTCCTGCTCACGCTCCCAGTTGTCGGATCCTTCCCCGGTATCCGTCGCGTCGACCTTGCGGCGTCGGACGACCAGATACGCCACAAGCGCCATAAGGGCGACCAGTTCCGCCAAGCCGACGAGGGCCCAGGCCAGGGGTACACCCATGATCTCCAACGAGCTTTGCCTCGCTTCCCGTTCCTGATCCGATTGCGCGGCGCCCCATACTGGCGGAATTTCGCCTGGTGCGGGTCGAATCCACCGAATTTCCCGCATGTGGGTGACAGGACAATCCCCTGCGCAACCACATTTTCGGCCGCCCGTGCGACCCCAACAGGCCACTGCGCCAATTAGGGCGACGCTCGACCGTACTGCACTTCCGCGCACACGCTAGTCCAAGATCACATTCGATCGAAATTGGCATGACACGATCGGCATGTCCTGGGATAAATCAGGGAAGGTCTTCGCGCCCAATTCCGAGCGATCGGAAGAAACGCCTCAAAGGACACAAGAAAGAGGAAAGCGGATCACTACCAACGAACCGCTCAAACGCTCATGTTCAGGTGTCAATTCGGACGCGAGTGATCGGATGAAACTGCATCGAACCGTTGCCTACCTGGACGGACGGCCCTACACGCTGATCACATTGCGACCGTCCACCACGACCCGGTTCGCCGTCAACAACTTCCATGACTCCTGGCACGTGCTGTCCGACCTGGCCGGGGCACGCCTGTTCGCCCGACTCCTGTGGGGTCTGGCCTACGGGCGGCACGAGAACACCCTCGTGGTGATCGACCGGCGGTTCCTGGATCCGACCCCCTTCGAGGCCGAACCCTCGCCGCCCATCGTGCTGTTCGCGACCGAGCGCACGCCGTTCGGCGGTCGGGCCGCACGCGACCTGCGCCGGTTGCTGCCCGCGCCGGGCGCGCCGGACGGCACCGTGCGTTGGCAAACCCACGGGCTGACCGCCGCGCTCGCCGACCGCACGACCTGGCAGCACGAGCACCCGGAACCGCCGTGGGACTGGGAGCGCGAGCGCCGACACAAGCGGCAGCCGCAACGTGCCGTGCGTGACGGCCTGTTGGTACTGCCGCAGAGCACCGGGGCGCTGCTGCGCGAGGCGGTGCTGATCGCGAGCCTGGCGGTGTCCGTCGAGGTGCCGATGGCCTACGAGTTCCTGCACCACTACGAGTTCCAGGTCTTCCACGACTACCGGCGCCGGGTCAGCGCGGCGCGCACCGCACGCCGTGAGATCGAAGCGCTGCCGGTGCCGCCGGACCGGTTCGCCGGCGCGGGTCCCCACGAGGGCGACCTGATCCGCCGGCACATCTGGGCCCGGGGCACCGAGATCCGCGAACAGCGTATGCGCGGGCGGCGCGTCCCGCGACGGCCGGCGCTCTACCAGACCCGCTCGATCAACGAGATCGAGCGCTCGGGCGAGTCCTCGTTCGACCGCCTGGAGAACATCCCGGACGAGGAATGACGCCACGGCAGCCGAGCGGGCCGACCCGCTCGTCCGCTGCCTGGGCTCAGCCGTAGCTCACCGCGTAGAAGGCGACCGCCGCCGCGGCGCCCACATTGAGCGAGTCGACCCCGTGCGACATCGGGATCCGCACGAGTCGATCGGCCGCGGCGAGCGCCTTCGCGGTCAACCCGGGCCCCTCGGCGCCGAGCATCAGCGCACACCGATCCAGGTCCGCCGACGGCAATTCGTTCAGCGCGACCGACCCCTCGGCGGGAGTCAACGCGAGCAGGGTCAGACCGGCCCCGCGCAGCACATCCAGGCCGCCGGGCCACGGCTCCAGCCGGGCGTAGGGCACCGAGAACACGGCGCCCATCGACACCTTGACCGAACGCCGGTACAGCGGATCCGCGCAATCCGGCGACAACAGCACGGCGTCCATGCCCAGGGCCGCCGCGCCGCGGAAGATCGCGCCCACGTTGGTGTGGTCGTTGACGCCCTCCAGGATCGCGACCCGGCGCGCGCCGGCCACCACGTCGGCGACCGCCGGCAGCGGCTTGCGGCCCATCGAGGCGAGCGCGCCGCGATGTACCTGATAACCCGTCACCCGCTCGACCACCTCGGGACTGCCCACGTACACCGGCACATCCGCGGCCTCGATCACCTCCGCCATGGTCTCGATCCAGCGCTGCGAGAGCAGCATGGAGCGCATCGGGTAACCCGCCACGAGCGCGCGGCGGATCACCTTCTCGCCCTCCGCCATGAACAACCCCTCCGCCGGTTCGCGGCGGCGGCGCAGTTCCACATCGGTCAGGTCGGTGTAGTCGACGAGGCGCGGGTCGGCGGGGTCGTCGAGCGTGATCACGGGCACGGTCTCAGTGTCCCAGCCGCGTCCGACGCGAGCCGAGCCGCTCCTCGTCGGGCACGGAGCACGCGTTCGACAGCGGCTGCGCGCACCCGCGCGACGCGTGATGGGCGATGATCACCACGAGCGTGCCGAGCGGGATCCCGTCCGACTCCAAGTCGTCGGTGCACTCCACCGAGACGTTCCCGATCGACAGTCCGTCCGACGTTCGAGGACAGCGGGCCGCGGGCCGGCCCACCCACCTCGGCTCGGGCGTCAGCCGGCGAGCGCCACCACGTCACCGATCACGACGATCGCCGGCGGTCTGATCCCCGCCGCGACCACGTCCTCCGCCGCCGAGGCCAACGAGGTACGAAGCACACGCTGGGTGGCCATCGTGCCCTCCTGGATCACCGCCACCGGAGTCGTCCCCGCGCGCCCGTGCGCCACCAGCGCCGAGGTGATCGGCCCGAGCCGCTCCACCGCCATCAGCAGCACCAGCGTCCCGCGCAGCCGGGCGAGCGCCGCCCAGTCCACGAGCGAACGCGGGTCATCCGGCGCGACATGCCCGGACACCACGGCGAACTCGTGCGCCACGCCCCGGTGGGTGACCGGGATGCCGGCTATCGCGGGCACCGAGATCGCGCTCGTGATCCCGGGCACCACCTGGCACGGCACCCCCGCCTCGGCGCACGCGAGCGCCTCCTCGAAGCCCCGACCGAAGACGTAGTTGTCGCCGCCCTTGAGCCGGACCACGAACCGGCCCGCCTTGGCGTGCTCGATCATCGCGTCGTTGATCGCCTCCTGGGCCATCGCCCGCCCGTACGGGATCTTCGCCGCGTCGATCACCTCGACATGCGGCGGCAGCTCGCCCAGCAGCGCGCGCGGGCCCAGCCGGTCGGCGATCACCACGTCGGCCTCGGCGAGCAGCCGCCGGCCACGCACGGTGATCAGGTCCGGGTCTCCGGGGCCGCCACCGACCAGGGCAACCCCGGGCAGCGCGCCGGCCGGTCGCTCCCCTCGTGCGGCCAGCGAGCCGTCGTGCAGACCCTCGACGATGCGATCCCGCACGCCCGCCGCGCGCCGCGGGTCGCCGCCCGCGAGCACCGCCACGGTGAGACCGTCGTAGCGCCCGCTCGCCGGCGTCCACGCGCTGGCGTGCGACGCGTCGTCACAGCGCACGCAGAACACCCGCAGCGCCTCGGCGTCGGCGGCCACCACCTCGTTGACCTCGGCCACGTCGGTGGCGGCCAGCGCGTACCACGCGCCGTCCAGGTCACCGGGCGCGTAGGCGCGCCGCACCCATCGCAGTTCGCCGCCGGTCGCCATGCCCTCGACCGCCGGCGTCGCCTCGGGGGCGACCACGAGCACGTCCGCGCCCGCGTCGAGCAGGGCGGGCAGTCGGCGCTGGGCGACCGTGCCTGCGCCGACCACGACGACCCGGCGTCCTTCCAGACGCAGGCCGGCGGGATAGGCGGGGGGACCAGGGAGTCGGGACATCGTTCTCACTTTTCCGGGTGGGGCGGGGTGCGCTGCGTACTGTGTTCTCGGTCTTCCGGTGCACGGATCGGTGTCGCTCCGGCGTCCGTCCTTCACGACCCCGGTATCGCTCCGGTGTCGCTCCGGCCGTCGCCTCGGCGGGTTTTTCCGCGCGGAAAGGGCACCTCTGCCACTCCATCGTGGCGGAGGTGCCCTTCGGCTGCTGCGGGCGGGGGTCGCAATCAGTCGGTTTTGCCGCTGACTCCCGCCGAGTCGAACGTGGCCACATCGTGCAGTACGCGGACCGCGCTCTGCACCAGCGGCAGCGCGAGCACCGCGCCGGTGCCCTCGCCGAGCCGCATCTCCAACTCGACCAGCGGACGCAGCGACAACTTCGCCAGAGCCGCCGCATGACCGGGTTCGGCCGAACGGTGGCCCGCGACGCACGCCTGGATCGCCTCCGGCGCGATCGCCTGCGCGACCAGGGCGGCCGCACCGGCGATCACCCCGTCGAGCACGACCGGTACGCGCAGCGCCGCCGCGCCGATGATGTAACCGGCGAGCGCCGCGTGCTCCAGGCCGCCGACCGCGGCCAGGACGCCGATCGGGTCACCGGGGTCGGGTTCGTGCCGCGCCAGTGCGGCCTTGACCACCTCGATCTTGCGCCGGTGCGTGGCATCGTCGATGCCGGTCCCGCGACCGGTGACCTCGGCGACCTCCACACCGGTGAACACCGAGATCAGCGCGGCGGACGCG
Source organism: Embleya sp. NPDC005575 (assembly GCF_040605455.1). NCBI lineage: Bacteria > Bacillati > Actinomycetota > Actinomycetes > Kitasatosporales > Streptomycetaceae > Embleya > Embleya sp. NPDC005575. The sequence goes on from NZ_JBEXCV010000253.1 coordinate 6,447, forward strand.
GTCGTGTTCGCGATCCCCATGTCGCCGGTGAGCAGGCCCCGGTTGCCGGCGGTGACCAGGTCGCGGGCGATCTCGATACCGACCTCGATCGCCGCGATGGCCTCCTCGCGGGTCATCGCGGGGCCCTGGGTCATGTCCGCGGTACCCGGCCGGATCCGGCGCGGCAGCAGTCCGGTCGCGTTGGGCAACTCGGTCGCGACGCCGACGTCCACGACGCACACCTCGACGCCGATCTGCTTGGCGAACGCGTTGACCACGGCGCCACCCGCGAGGAAGTTGCCCACCATCTGCGCGGTGACCTCCTGCGGCCACGGCGACACGCCCTGCGCGTGCACCCCATGGTCGGCGGCGAACACCGCGACCGCGGCGGGCTCCGGGACGGGCGGCGGGAAGGTCCGGGCCAGCCCGGACAACTGCGCGCCGATCGTCTCCAGGATGCCCAGCGAACCGGGCGGCTTGGTCATGGTGCGCTGGTGCTCCCACGCCGCGCCCAGCGTCTTGGCGTCGAGCGGACGCACCGACCGGAGCGTCTCGTCGAGCAGGCTGACCGGCTCCTCGCCGGGCAGACCGCGCCGACCGTAGGTCTCCTCGTGCACCACCCACGACAGCGGCCGGGCCTTGGCCCAACCCGAGGTGGCCAGCTCCGGCTCGTCGGGGAACGCGTCCACGTAGCCGACGCACAGGTAGGCGACCACGTCGATGTGGTCGGGCAGGCCCAGTGCCTTGGCCAGCTCACGCTCGTCGAAGAAGCTCACCCAGCCGACCCCGAGGCCCTCGGCCCGGGCGGCGAGCCACAGGTTCTCCACCGCGAGCGCGCTGGAGTAGGGGCCCATCTGCGGCTGGGTGTGCCGGCCCAGGGTGTGCCGACCGCCGCGCGTGGAGTCCACGGTCACCACGATGTTGACCGGCGTCTCCAGGATCGCCTCGACCTTGATCTCCAGGAACTGCTTGGCCCGGGCCTTGGGCAGCGAGGTGGCGTACGCCTCACGCTGCCGCTGGGCCAGTTCCTGGACGGTGACCCGGGTCTCCTCGGAGCGGATCACCACGAAGTCCCACGGCTGCGAGTACCCGACGCTGGGCGCCGCGTGCGCGGCCTCCAGAACCCGGACCAGGACGTCGTCCGGCACCGGGTCGGGGCGGAAGCCGGCCCGGACGTCCCGGCGCTCGCGCATCACCCGATGCACCGCGTCGCGCGCCGCGTCGTCGTAGCCGGGAGCGGCGGGGCCGCGCTCGACCTCGGGCTCGGACTCCGACTCCGGGTCCGACTCCGATTCCGACTCCGACTCCGATTCCGACGCATCGACGTCCTGGGGCTCACCGCCCGAAGCGGCCGCGTCGGGCGTCTGCCCCTCGGCCGCCGCCGGCGCGGGGTCGGCCGCCGCCG
>NZ_JBEXCV010000254.1:0-7797 GCF_040605455.1 Embleya sp. NPDC005575
GCTCTTCCGATCTAAACGGCGCCCACGCCGTTTGTCGGCCCGGGGTCGTAACGTATGTATGGTGCGACCCATTACCGATCTCGAACGCAAAGTGGCGCCCTTCGAGGTCGTCAGTCCCTATCGGCCGTCCGGTGACCAGCCGCAGGCGATCGATCTTCTCGAGCAGCGGGTCACCGCGGGCGACAAGAATGTGGTGTTGCTCGGTGCGACCGGCACCGGGAAATCGGCGACGACCGCGTGGATGATCGAGCGGCTCCAGCGGCCGACCCTCGTCATGGCGCCCAACAAGACCCTCGCGGCCCAGCTCGCCAACGAGTTTCGTGAACTGCTGCCCAACAACGCCGTCGAGTACTTCGTCTCGTACTACGACTACTACCAGCCCGAGGCGTACGTCCCGACCACGGACACCTACATCGAGAAGGACTCCTCGATCAACGAGGAGGTCGAGCGGCTGCGGCACTCGACCACCAACTCGCTGCTGACCCGCCGCGACGTGATCGTGGTCGCGTCCGTGTCCTGCATCTACGGCCTCGGCACCCCGCAGGAGTACGTGGACCGGATGGTCCGGCTGCGGGTCGGCGAGGAGATCGAGCGCGACGCGCTGCTGCGCCGCTTCGTCGGCAACCAGTACACCCGCAACGATGTCGCGTTCACGCGCGGCACCTTCCGGGTGCGCGGCGACACGATCGAGATCTTCCCGGTCTACGAAGAGCTGGCCGTGCGGATCGAGATGTTCGGCGACGAGATCGAGTCGCTGATGACGCTGCACCCGCTCACCGGCGAGGTGGTCAGCGAGGACGACGAGCTCTACGTCTTCCCCGCCACCCACTATGTGGCCGGCCCCGAGCGCATGGAGCGGGCGGTCGCCGGGATCGAGCAGGAGCTGGAGGAGACGCTCGCCCGGATGGACAAGCAGGGCAAGGTGCTGGAGGCCCAGCGGCTGCGGATGCGGACCACGTACGACATCGAGATGCTCCGCCAGATCGGCACCTGCTCCGGCATCGAGAACTACTCGCGGCACATGGACGGCCGCGACGCCGGCACCGCGCCGAACACGCTCCTCGACTACTTCCCCGAGGACTTCCTGCTGGTGCTGGACGAGTCGCACGTGACCGTGCCGCAGATCGGCGCGATGTACGAGGGCGACGCGTCGCGTAAGCGCACCCTGGTCGAGCACGGCTTCCGGCTGCCGTCCGCGATGGACAACCGCCCGCTCAAGTGGGAGGAGTTCCTGGAGCGGGTCGGACAGACGGTGTACCTGTCCGCGACCCCCGGCAAGTACGAGCTGGCCAAGGCGGACGCGGTGGTCGAGCAGATCATCCGCCCGACCGGCCTGGTCGACCCCGAAGTCGTGGTCAAGCCGACCGAGGGCCAGATCGACGACCTGCTGCACGAGATCCGCACCCGGGCCGAGAAGGACGAGCGGGTCCTGGTCACCACGCTCACCAAGAAGATGTCCGAGGACCTCACGGACTACTTCCTGGAGCAGGGTGTGCGGGTGCGCTACCTGCACAGCGACATCGACACGCTGCGCCGGGTCGAGCTGCTGCGCGAGCTGCGGCTGGGCGAGTACGACGTGCTGGTCGGCATCAACCTGCTGCGCGAGGGCCTGGACCTGCCCGAGGTCTCGCTCGTGTCCATCCTGGACGCGGACAAGGAGGGCTTCCTGCGCTCGGGCACCTCGCTGATCCAGACCATCGGTCGTGCGGCGCGAAACGTGTCCGGCCAGGTGCACATGTACGCGGACAAGATCACCCCGTCGATGGCCAAGGCGATCGACGAGACCAACCGTCGACGCGCCAAGCAGATCGCGTACAACACCGAGCGCGGCATCGACCCGCAGCCGCTGCGCAAGAAGATCGTGGACATTCTCGACGCGATCTCGCGCGAGGACGCGGACACCGCCGATCTGCTGGCCGGCAACAAGGGTCGGCAGAAGGCGCCGGTGCCCTCTCTGGGCAAGAAGGCGGCGACGGACAATCTGCCCGCGGCCGATCTCGCGGACATGATCCGGGTGATGACCGAGCAGATGCACGCCGCGGCCTCCGAACTGCAATTCGAACTGGCCGCGCGGTTGCGCGACGAGGTCGGGGAGCTGAAGAAGGAGCTGCGCGGGATGAAGGCGGCGGGCATCGCGTAGCACGATGTTCGGGACGGATCACGGGGATGCGGGAACGGCCCGTGAAGTCCGTACGTCTTGACCGGTAGGTTCGTGATCCTGAATGTCACCGAGGGGGCTCGCCGGGACACCGGCGACTTCCGAGGACTACTCTGCGGCCAGTGTGGGCCCGCCCCGACCACGGGACGGCGTTCGCGCGCCGCGTGACCAAATCTGTGAGGGGAGACGTCGCCAGTGGCCGTCAACATGTCCAAGGGCCAGAGGATTTCACTCGACAAGCCGGGTGGTGGCGAGCTGACCATGGTCCGGATGGGCCTGGGATGGGACGCCATCAAGCGCCGCGGCCTGTTCGGCAGCCGGGAGAAGGAGGTCGACCTCGACGCGTCGTGCGTGCTCTTCGCCGAGAACCAGCCGGTCGACGTCTGCTACTTCGGCCAGCTCACCAGCAAGGACGGGTCCGTTCGCCACACCGGCGACAACCTGACCGGGCACGGTGACGGCGACGACGAGTCGATCCTCGTGGACCTGTCCCGCGTGCCGGTGCACGTGGACCAGATCATCTTCACGGTCAGCTCGTTCCAGGGGCAGACCTTCCAGGAGATCGAGAACGCGTTCTGCCGGATCGTGGACGAGACCACGAACACCGAGCTGGCGCGCTACACGCTCTCCGGCGGTGGCAACTACACCGGCCAGATCATGGCCAAGCTCTACCGGCACGGCACCGGCTGGAAGATGGCCGCGATCGGCGAGCCCGCGCACGGTCAGACCCTGCGCGACCTGCTCCCGGCTCTGATGGCGCACCTGTAGGACGCAGCACAACCAAACATGGTGAGCGGGCCGGGACGAGCGGATCACGCCTCCCGGCCCGCTCGCGCGGGGTCCGTCCCGGCGGGGCGGGGAGGGGACGAACGCACGTGAGCACCGAACTGGTACGGGGTCAGAACCTGACACTGCCCGACACCCGGGTGGAGGTCGAGATCGCGGCGCAATGCCCGGTCGAGCTGGTGGTGACCCTGGTGGGGGCCGACGATCGGGTCCGCGGCGACGACGATGTGATCCAGCGCGGTGGTGTCGACACCGTCGGGGCGACCATCCGACAGGCCGGTGCGACCTTCGAGCTGGACAGGCTGCCCGCCGAGATCGAGCGGGTGCTGGTCGGCGCCTCGCTGGAGGGCGGCGGCGTGGACCGGTTCGGCGTGGTTGCGGCGCCGGTGGTCACCGTGCGGGCGGCCGGGGAGGACCTGGCCACGTTCCGGATCACCGACCTCGGCAGCGAGCGCGCGCTGCACACCGTCGAGCTGTATCGACGCCAGGGCGCGTGGAAGGTGCGCGCCGTCGGGCAGGGCTACGAGGCCGGCCTGGAGGCGCTGCTCAAGGACGTCGGCGTGCAGAACCGGGCACGGGTGGTGGACCGCGCGCGCACCGCGCTCGGCGGACCCGCAGCCGCGCCGTTCAGCGCCGCGAACGCGCCCACCGAACCGCGCGAGCCGGGCACCGTGCCGCGGGTGGATCCGAGCGGCGGCATGGCGTGGGCCGCGGCCCCGCCGGACGTCGAGCGCGAGGCCGCGCAGCGGGCCGCGCGGCGCGAGGTGGAGAAGCTCTACGAGCAGGTCTGGGGCGTGTTCGAGGACGCGGCGCGATCGGCCGCCGCCTACCGATCGGCGATCGAGTACGCCGACGGCCGGTTGGACAAGGAGCTGGAAGGCGTCCTGAACGACCCGGCCGCGCGCTTCTCGCCGGCGGGGCTGGCCGCGCAGGACACCGCGCGCGATCGACACCGGGCGCTGGCCGAGCAGGCCAAGGCCGTGCTCGACCGGGACACCGCGCAGCTGGTCGGCGAGGTCGAGCAGTTGGAGCCGAACCTGCCGCCGGTGATGGCGCGTTGGGACAGCACGTCGTGGGCCGGGTGGCAGGCTCCCGAGGACGGGGCGCCGGCGATTCGGCTCGGCGACCTGCACCTGCCGGAGCGGCCGGAGCTGCGGGTGCCGATGGTGTTGCGGTTGCCGATGGATCGCGGGTTGTGGATCGACACCGGCGCGACCGGCCTGGAGGGCGAGCGGGGCAACGGCGCGGAGCGGGCCGACGAGCTCGCGGTGTCGCTGACCGCGCGGATGTTCGCGGCGTTCCCGGTGGGCGAGTTCAAGGTGCACGTGATCGACCCGGCGGGCAAGGGTACGGCTGCCGCGCCGTTGCAGCCGCTTGCGTCGTCCGGGCTGCTGGTGGGGCCGGTGGCTACCGATGCGGCCGACGTGTCCGCGCTGCTCGGGCGGATTCTGGACCGGATCGAACTGGTGCGGATGGCGGTGGCCAACGACGCGGTGGACTCGCTGCCGAGCGATCTGGATCTGGCCCGGCAGTTGGTGCTCGTGCACGATTTCCCGTTCGGCTTCGACGATCGCAGTGCGGCCCAGTTGCGGCACATCGTCGAGGAGGGGCCCAGGGTCGGGGTGCACGTGATCGTGGTGGGATCGCGCGGGGACGCCGAGTCGTTCGGGCCGCTGCTGGATCCGTTGTGGCGGTCGCTGTTGCGGCTCACCGCGATTCCGGAGGACCACATCATGGACCCGTGGATCGGGCTGCCCTGGGTGTACACCGCGGATCTGCCGTCCGGCGGCGCGGACGCCACGCGGCAGCTGTTGTCCTGGGTCGCCGGCACGGGCGGGCGCTGAGCACGCGGGACTCGGCCTTCGGCCGGGTGGCCTCGAACGCCGGCCGGGCCGAGGTGATTTGGGTCCGCCGGGTGGCGAGGCTTGGTCGGGTGCGTCGTGCGGCCTCCGGCCCGGTGGCCTCGAACGCCGTGCGTCGTTCGGTTTCCGGCCGGGTGGGCTCGGACGTCGGGCGGGGTCACTCGAAGCGGGCAGTTCGTGGCAATGCGGCAAAAGTGGCGGGGCGGGGGTCATAGACTCTCGCCCCGTCGGTCGTGACCAAGGCGGCCGGGGGAGAGGGATGTCGCCTTGTTCGCCTATGCCGATCCCGTGCGCATGCTCGGAGTGCCCGCCGAGGTCGCTCGGACCGAATTCGCGGTCGTCGACCTGGAGACCACCGGGTTCTCGCCGGCCCGAGGGGACCGGATCGTGGAGATCGGCGTGGTGCGCATGCGCGGCACCGGTGAGGTGCTGCGCGAGTGGACCACGCTGCTGGATCCGGGGCGCTCGGTGGGCGCGAGCCACGTGCATCGGATCACCGCCGCCGACGTGGTGGGCGCGCCCCGGTTCGCGCAGATCGCCCGGGAGTTGGCCGGGCTGCTCGCGGACGCCGTGGTGGTCGCCCACAACGCGTCCTTCGAGCAGCGTTTCCTGGAGGCCGAGTTCGTCGCGGCCGGCCTGGCGCCGCCGATGTTGCCCGCGCTGTGCACGATGAGGCTGGCGAAGGCGTCCGGGCTGCCGCTGGCCGACCACAAGCTCGGGACGTGTTGTGCGCACTTCGGGCTGACCTTTCCCGACGCGCACGCGGCCCTGGCCGATGCCCGGGTGACCGCGCGCCTGCTTCCGCTGCTGCTGGCGGGCCTGGGCACCCGCCGTCTGGGTCTGCCGGTGCCGCCCGCCCGGGCTCCGGAGCGGTTGCCCGCGCCCGTACTCAAGCCGCGACGGGGGTTCGCGCCGGTGGTCTGACGGGTATCCGGGCGCTCCGAGCGGGCCGACGCGGACGGGTCCTCCGATGACCTGTCACCAGGCTTTGGCAAAGAATCACTTGGCCTTTCCTTTACCTTCTGGCATCCTGGAGGTAATCGGAGGGGTACATCCCCCCTCCGGCGATGACGCGACCCCCCACGTCTGCCGGAGGCGCAGTGGACGTTTCACCCGTTGCCTGGATCCTGACCATCGCCGTGCTGTTGGCACTGGTGGCAGTCGATCTGTTCCTCAATCGCAAACCGCACGAGGTCACCCTCAAGGAGGCGTCCCTCTGGGGCATCTTCTGGGTCGGTCTCGCCGTCGTGTTCGGAATCGGCCTGTGGGTCTTCTCCGGATCGGCACCCGCCGGCGAGTTCTTCGCCGGTTTCATCACCGAGAAGTCACTGAGCGTCGACAACCTGTTCGTGTTCGTGCTGATCATGGGCAAATTCGCGGTGCCGCCGCAGTACCAGCAGCGGGTGCTGCTGGTCGGCGTGCTGCTCGCGCTGGTGCTGCGCGGCATCTTCATCGCCGCGGGCGCCGCGGTCGTCGCCGCGTTCTCGTGGGTCTTCTTCATCTTCGGCGCGTTCCTGATCTGGACCGCGTGGAAGCTGATCAAGGAGGCCCGGTCGGACGAGGAGGAGGAGTTCGAGGAGAACGCCCTCCTGCGCAAGGTCGAGAAGGTGTTGCCGACCACCGACGGCTACCGCGACATGAAGCTCGTGGTGAAGGAGAACGGCAAGCGCTTCGTCACCCCGATGCTGATCGTGATGATCGCCGTCGGCACCACCGATGTGCTGTTCGCCCTGGACTCGATCCCGGCGATCTTCGGCCTCACCAAGGAGCCGTACATCGTCTTCACCGCGAACGCGTTCGCGTTGATGGGCCTGCGCCAGCTGTACTTCCTGATCGGCGGGCTGCTCAAGAAGCTCGTCTACCTGTCGTACGGCCTGTCGGTGATCCTCGGCTTCATCGGCGTCAAGCTGATCTTCGAGGCGCTGCACGGGCAGGGCGTGCACGTGCCGGAGATCGGCATCCCGCTCTCGCTCGGCGTGATCGTGGTGACCCTGGCGGCGACCACGGTGCTGAGCCTGCGCAAGACGAAGAAGGACGAGCGTGCGGCGGCCGAGGAGGCCGCGAAGGCGGGCAAGGACGCGAGCGTCTAACCCCGAAGCGGTACGGCCGGCGGCCCCTGGGCGAGGAGCACCTCGTGCGGGGGCCGCTCCGTCGTGGACGGCCGCAGCCGCACGCCCACGCTGCCGCACAGGCAGCGGGTGTAGACGACTTCGCCCTGTGATGTGGGGTGTCGGGACAGTACGGTCATGCGCGGATCCTCGATCCGTCCACAGGCGTCGCACCGGGAAGACATCGCGTTGCCCCCATGTTGGCTAGGGTGATCGATAGGGGTAATGGGTGTGTCGGCGTAGCTCCTTACATGTCTCGCAGCCTAGGTAAGGGTTCAATGGAAGTCAACGGTTACCGCAGTGACGGCGTCGGCGCTGCCGTCGCGATGGTCAACGCGTGGACGGGCATCGACGGCTCGCCTCCGGACACCGAGTCCGCGCGAGATGTGCTGAGACCGTTCTCGTTCCTGGTCGAGGACCTGGGTGAGGAGGCGCTCGAACCTCTGCTGGAGTGGGCGGGTGAACTGCGCGCGTTCTTCGCGATCACCGACCTGGAGGGGGCCGTCGAGCATGTGAACGGCCTGCTCGCGCGGGTCGAGGTCCGGCCGCGGCTGGTGGATCACGGCTATGGGCTGCACCTGCACCACGCGCCGTCGGGGGTGCCGTTCGTGCAGCGCATCCGGATCAACACCGCGATGGGGCTGGCCAACCTGGTGGCCGACTACGGTCTGGGCCGGTCCGGCGTGTGCGCGGCGGCCGGCTGCGAGCGGGTGTTCGCGGACACCTCCCGCAACGGCCGCAAACGCTACTGCTCGGATGCGTGCGCCAACCGCGCGAACGTGGCCGCGCACCGGGCGCGCCGCAGGGCGGCCGCGCCGGCCGGGGGCTGACTCGACCCGGGTGGCCGGGCTGTGGGCGGGTTTTCGGGAGGCCCGCGCGGCCC
>NZ_JBEXCV010000255.1:0-7754 GCF_040605455.1 Embleya sp. NPDC005575
GCGGCGGTTCGGCCGGCGGCTGCGCGGGCACGGTCGGCGGCTCGGCGGGCGGACGCGGTGCCGCCGAGGCGCCGTTTCCGGCCGGCGCCTTGCGCACCGGCGCGGCGGGAGTGCCCGAACCAGGCCAGGCCGGCTCCTCCTCGACCGGAACCTGCGGCACGCGGTGGGCCGGGCCGGAGCCGTTCGAGGACAGATTGCCGACCGCGTCGCCGATGCCCTCCAGGGCGCGGGTGACCTCGCTGGGCAGGATCCACAGCTTGTTCGAGCTGCCCTCGGCGATCTTCGGCAACATCTGCAGGTATTGGTAGGCGAGCAGCTTGTTGTCCACCTCGCCCGCGTGGATCGCCTCGAAGACGGTCTCGATCGCGCGCGCCTCACCCTCGGCCCGGATCACCGCGGCCTGGCGCTCACCCTCGGCGCGCAGCACGGCGGCTTCCTTGTCACCCTCGGCGGTGAGCACCTGCGAGCGCTGGTGGCCCTCGGCGGTCAGGATCGCCGCGCGCTTGTCCCGCTCGGCGCGCATCTGCTTCTCCATCGAGTCCTGGATGGAGGGCGGCGGCTCGATCGCCTTGAGCTCGACCCGGTTGACCCGGATGCCCCAGCGACCGGTCGCCTCGTCGAGCACGCCGCGCAGCCCCGCGTTGATCTCCTCGCGCGAGGTGAGCGTCTGTTCGAGGTCCATGCCACCGATGATGTTGCGCAGCGTGGTGATGGTCAGCTGCTCGATCGCCTGGATGTAGTTGGCGATCTCGTAGGTGGCCGCGCGCGGGTCGGTGACCTGGAAGTAGATGACGGTGTCGATCTGGACGACGAGGTTGTCCTCGGTGATCACCGGTTGCGGCGGGAAGGGCACGACCTGTTCACGCAGGTCGATCATCTGCCGGATCCGGTCGATGAACGGTACGAGGATGTTGAGTCCGGCGTGCAGCGTGCGGGTGTAACGCCCGAAACGCTCCACGATGGCGGCACTCGCCTGGGGGATCACCTTGACCGTCTTGACCAGGGCGACGACCACCAGCAGTACGAGTACGACCAGGACGATGACGGCGGTGGCCTTCACGATCTCTCCCGAGGTCCTGCTTGCCTGCGGCTGCCTTTGAAAACCAAGGCTGCATCGAGCCTAGGGCTTCGCGGGCCGACGTGGGACGTCAACACGATCGGCGTAACCGATCGGGCGTCACATCACCACGGCGGTCGCGCCCACGATGTCCGCTACGTCCACCCGGGCACCGGGCTCGAACACGGCGGTGGCGTCCAGGCTGCGGGCCGACCAGACCTCGCCGGCCAGCTTGATCCGGCCACCGTTCTCGTCGACGCGCTCCAGGACCACGGCGCTGGTGCCCTTGAGCGCCTCGATGCCGGTGCGTGATCCGGGCGAGTTGTTGTGCCGGACCACGACAGGGCGCACGAACACGAGCAGCGCGATCGACACGAGCGCGAACACGAGGCACTGGATCAGGAAGTTGCCGCCGGCTCCGGCGGCCCCGGCGGCCGCAGCGGCCCCGACCGCGAACATGCCCATCTCCACGAAGGAGGTGAGCACACCGAAGATGCCGAACGCCCCGACCGCGATGAGCCACCACATCCATGCGTCCACGTGTTCATCGTAGATCGTGGACGTACCGAGCAGCAGATGGTTCTCGGACGAAATGATCAGCCCGCGATCCGTGCCGGGGGTCAGCCCTGTTCCTCCGGCGCCTCCGGCATCGGCAGCCCGCGGGCGGACCAACGCCCGTACTGCTGCTCGACGATCAGCGGCAGGCCGAAGCAGTGCGAGAGGTTGCGCGAGTTGAGCGTGTCGGCGATCGGGCCGGCCGCGAGCACCCGTCCCTGACGGATCATCAGGATGTGCGTGAAGCCGGGCGGGATCTCCTCGACGTGGTGGCTGACCAGGATCATCGACGGCGCGTACGGGTCGGCGGCCAGCGCGCCGAGCCGGCGGACCAGGTCCTCGCGCCCGCCCAGGTCGAGCCCGGCGGCCGGCTCGTCGAGCAGCAGCAGCTCGGGGTCGGTCATCAGCGCACGGGCGATCTGTACCCGCTTGCGCTCGCCCTCGGACAGCGTGCCGAACCGGCGCTCGATGTATTCGGCCATGCCCAGCTGGTCGAGCAACCGGCGGGCACGCTGCTCGTCCTCGGCGTCGTAGCGCTCGTGCCACTTGGCGGTCATCCCGTAGGCCGCCGTCAGCACGATGTCCAGCACCCGCTCGCGGCGGGGCAGCTTGTCGGTGAGCGCGGCCGAGGCCATCCCGACCCGCGGGCGCAGCTCGAACACGTCGACCGTGCCGAGCTTCTCGCCCAGCACGGCGACCGTGCCGCTGGTGGGGAACAGGTACGTGGACGCCAGTTGCAGCAGTGTGGTCTTGCCGGCGCCGTTGGGGCCGACGACGATCCAGCGTTCGCCTTCCGCGACCGACCAGGTGACCTGGTCCACCAGAGGGCGACCGTCGCGCACCACCGATACGTCAACCAGTTCGAGAACGTCGCTCATCGCCTGCCAGCTCCCCATCGTGCGCTACGCCGCCGGACGGCATCCCCTTGTGTGGGATCACCGCCTCGCTCCGTGGTCCGCGTTGTTGCACCCGGTCCGGGAGAAACCTATGACACCGAGCGACCTCCGGTCGTGTCCGGGAGCGTTGTGACGCCCCTTACGCTTGTCCGCATGCTTGCCGAACCTCGCTCCGGACTTCTCGTCGCATGGGGCAATGCCCTGCTGGCCGGGCGCGTTCCGCCGGACGACGCGGTGTCCGAGATCGTCGGAACGGACGAACCGCATCGGGTGACGGGCGTGCCGGGCGAAAGTGTGCCGGTCGGCCTGTCGCTGGCGCTGGGCCGGCTGCGTGCGCTGGGCGTGACCGGTCTGCGGCTGGCGCTGCCGGTATCCGGGGATCCGCTGGCGCTGCCCGGACCGCCCGCCTTCAACGACCTCGCGCTGGACGCGGGCGAGGCGGCGATCACGGTCGGCGCGCCGGACACCGCGTACGGCCTGGTGCCGGAGGTGACCCGACACGGCTCGATCGGCGACACGACCGTACGGGTGGCCTGGCGCATGGTCGAGGTGGCCGACCGACCCACCCCGGGACCGTTCCTGGCCGAGGCGGAGCGCGAGCTGGCCGAGGCGATGCGCGACGCGATCGAGGACCTGACCCGACTGGACGTGGCCGGCAGCGGCCCGGCGGCGCAGCGCGCCCTCGCCGGGCTGTACCGCAAGGACTCGGACACCCGGGTCGCGCCCGGCCATCCCGGACGGGCCGGCCGGGTGCTCGACCAGGCGCGCCGGATCCACGCGGTGTTGACCGTGGCCGGCCGCGAGCACGGCGCCGCGGTCAGCGCGGCCGAGATATCCGCCCGGCTCGGCGCGCTCGCCCCGCTGGAGCGGGCCTGCCGTCGGGCGATGGTGGCGGCGTACGGCGCGGCCCTGGAGCCGGACCGGGCCTGAGCCGGCGCCGAGGGCGGCACTACGTGCCGCGCTTGCGCTTGGTCTTGGGGTCCAGGCGCCGCAGCATGATCAGCGCGATCAGGCCGTAGACCGCGATCTGGCCGGCCAGGATGCCGATGTTGCGGTACCAGACCTTCGGGTCGTGCTTCCACAGCGGATCCGGTGACTCGCCGGGCTTGCGCGGCAGTTGGGTGGCCAGATCAATCGTGCTGCCGGCCGCGGCGAACGCCCAGCGGGCCGGGGCCAGCCAGGAGATCTGCTCGATGCCGGCCTTGCCGTTGAGTGGGAACAGGCCGCCGCACAGCACCACTTGCACGATCGCGATCACCACGAGCAGCGGCATCGCCAACTCCGCGCTGCCGATCGACGCGGAGACCACCAGGCCTACCGCCATCGCCGCGATCGCGGACAGCACCACCGCGATGCCGATCTCGATGATCGGCGGGCTGATCACGACGCCCTTGGCGGGCAACTTCTGCCCGACCAGTGCGACCGCGGTGAGCACCACGCCCTGGATCGCGGAGATCAGCCCGAGCACGATGATCTTCGAGCCGAGGTAGGCGGACGCCGAGAGCCCGGCGCTGCGCTCGCGCCGATAGATGGCGCGCTCCTTGATCAGCTCGTTGACCGCCGTCGCGGTGCCCATCAGGCCGCTGATCACGAACAGCACGAGCAGCTTGGTGGTCGCCTCCTGGTTCGAGCCCGGCGGCGAGCCCGGCGGGCTGACCAGCTTGCCGGGAATCACCCGGCACAACATGCCCAGGAACAGCGGCGCTATCGCCAGCAGCGCGAGGTACTTGCGGTCCGAGGCGATCACCGCGAGATAGCGCCGGGAGAGCGTGGTCAGCTGGGAGAACCAGCCCTGCGGCTTGGGCGGCTTCGCCTGCGGTCGCTCGCCCTGTTCGGCGTGCGCACGGTCGCGACCCACCTCTATGTACCGGCCATACAGCTCCGAGCGACGGAACGGGCCCTCGTAGTCGCGGTCCGGTTCGTCGTCGAACATCTTGAAGACCTCGGGCCAGTCGCCCTTGCCGAAGAACGGCAGCGCCTCGTCGGGTGGTCCGAAGAAGGCGATCCGACCGCCCGGGGCGAGCACCAGCACTCGGTCGCACACGTTCAGGCTGCGGGTGCTGTGGGTGACCACGATCACCGTGCGGCCGTCGTCGGCGAGTTCGCGCAGCTTTTCCATCACCGAGCGTTCCAGGCCTTCGTCCAGGCCGGACGTCGGCTCGTCCAGGAACAGCACGGACGGCTTGGTGAGCAACTCGACGGCCACGCTCACTCGCTTGCGCTGGCCGCCGGAGAGGCTGCTGACCTTGGTGTCGGCGTACGGCGACGTGGCGCCGCGCGGCACCTTGTCCAGGCTCAGCTCGCCGATCACCTCCTCGACCCGTCTCTCCCGTTCGGCCGCCTCGGTGTCCTCGGGGAAGCGCAACTGCGCGGCGTAGCGCAGCGCGGTGCGTGCGGTGAGCTGGGCGTGCAGGATGTCGTCCTGCGGCACCAGGCCGATCCGCTGGCGCAGTTCGGCGTTGTTGGCGTACAGGTCGCGGCCGTCGTAGAGGATCTTGCCGCTGGCGGCGCGGCGGCTGCCGGTGAGCGCGCCGAGCAGGGTGGACTTGCCCGCGCCCGAACCGCCGACGATGGCCAGCAGGTTGCGCTCGGCGAGCGGGAAGGAGACGTTGTCGAGCAGGACCCGCTTGCCGGCCGTGACGGTGAGGTTCTGCACGTCCAGCGACACCTCGCCGGTGTCGATGAACTCGCGCAACTCCTGGCCGTCGAGCCGGAAGGTGGCGTGCCCGATGCCGACCAGGTCGGCTTCGCCGAGCAGCGCGTGCTCGATCGGCTGCCCGTTGAGGAAGGTGCCGTTGTGGCTGCCGAGGTCGACGATCTCGCGCCGGCCGCCGGGCGTGGTGCGCAACTCGGCGTGGTGCCGGGAGACCATCAGGTCGGTGAGCACCAAATCGTTGTCCAGCGCGCGGCCGATCCGCAGGGTGCGCACCGGGAGCGGGATGACCATGCTCGGCGCCCGGTCCACGCTCGGGCGTGGATCCGCGTGCGGCCCGGCGCCGATCTGCGCGCGGCCCAACGGGCGGGCACGGTCCGAGACTTGCCGGGGCGGCTCGGGCACGTAGGGCGGGTCGGGGGTGTGCGGCTGCTCGCCCGCGCGCGGTGGTTCGGCACGGCGCGGCGGCGGTTCGCTCCGGCGCGGCGGCTCGGGGATCTGTACGTGGTCGTGGTGCGCCATGCGCGGCGGCACCACCTCGGTGGCGTTCGACTCCGGCGCGAGTCGCAGCGGGTCGCCGTCGTCCGGGTCGCCGAGCAACACCTCGCAGCCTCGGCCCACGACCACGCGGTGTACCCGATTGCCGCGCATCCACGAGCCGTTGACGCTGTTGGTGTCGACGAACTCCCAGCCGTCGGAGCCCACCCGCAGGACCGCGTGTTGGCGCGACACGCGGCGATCGTCGAGCACGATCGCACAGGACGGGTCGCGACCGACGATGTGTTCTCGCCCGGGATCCAGGATCACGGGTGCTCCGGCGCTGGTGCCGACGGTCAGGTGCGGCACTGCCGGTCCTTCTGGCGTATAGCTGTCCCCCACGCTTCGAGAGTGTAGGGACGTGCGGGCCTCCCGGGCAGCCTTTCCGCTCCGGAAGCGTACGGAACCACTCCGAAGGGCGATTACAACGTCGACTTCTCCCTCCGCCGCGCCGCCGCCCGGGTGGCAGTCCGGCCGAATCCGTTGACGCGCGGGTCGGTGCGCTCGATAGTCGAGTTTGTCCCGCTCAACCGGCAGCCGGGTCGCACGTGACAGGAGCGGTCGTGTCCTGGAACCAGCAGCAGTACAACGCGGCGCAGCACGATCCGCCTCCGGCCCGACCACCGGCCGGCCCTGCGCCCTGGGGTGGCGTGGCACCGTGGCTGCACGCGCTCGGCGCGGTGCTCGCCGCGTTCGTGGCGATGGCCGTGGCGGCGTGGTCGGCGCTGTGGCTGCTGGGCGCGGACGACCTGGGGTCGAGCACGATGCCCGCGCTGGTCGCGGCGGTGATCGCGCTCGCGGTCGGCGGCACGGTCGACCTGAAGGGCGCCGAACAGGGCGGCCCGAGCAACGACATCCTCAGCCAACTCACCGGCGACGTCTCGCTCGCACAGGGCAGCGGCCGGGTCGACGTCATGCTGCTCGGCATCGGCCTGATCGGCGCACTCGTGCTGGGCTGGTTGTTCCTGCGCCCGCTACGCCACCGGCTGGTGATCGGCGCGCTGGATCTGATCGTGCACGGCGTGCGGGTCCTGGTGTTCACCATGGCCGCGCTCGGCGTGGTGGTGTCGGTGGGCAAACACTCGCTGCCGATCGATCGGTTCGTCTCCCGAGTCGGCGGTGCCCAGGCGCAGGACCTGATCGGCCTCTTCGACCTCGGCGCGGCGGCCAGGTTCGAGACCGATGTGAGCGGCACGCTCGTCTTCGGCGCGCTGTGGCTGCTGATCACCCTGGTCGCCGCCGTCGCGGTGTCCGCGCGCGGGCCGCTCCCGATCAAGTGGCTGCGGCACCGCGCGGTGCTGCGGGCCCCGGTCGCCGGTCTGCTCGCCGTACTGATCACCGCGGTGGTCGCCGGGATCGTGGGCACCCCGTTCGTGGCCGCCGCCGCGCCCGCGCCGAAGCGGATGATCGGCGGCATGTTGTTCGCGCTGCCCAACGCGGTGTGGCTGCTGGCCTCGCTCGGCCTGGGCATCCCGTGGAAGGGCACGACCAGCGCGCCCACCGAGGTCGGCGGCTTCTCCTTCGGTCTGCCCGGCCCGCTGGGCAAATTGGTCAAGGCCTCCTCCGGGGACGGTCTGCCGATCCGGATCGACCGGTTGGCCGAGCTGGATTCGCGGGCGTGGTTCGTACCGCTGTTCTCCGCGCTGCTCCTGCTGCTCGGCGCGACCGTGATGGCGATGCGCGCGCCCGCGTCGGTGCGTCCGCATCAGCACGCGTGGCGGTTCGCGGTCACCCTCGCCGGCGGCCTGCTGGTGATCGCCTACCTGATGCAGTTGCAGCTCAAGGTCGCGGTGAGCGTGCTGGGCGGGGTGGTGTCCCCGGGCGCGTCGGTGTCGCTGCACGCGGACTACCTGTGGACGGTGCTGCTCGGCCTGTTGTGGGGCGCGTGTGCCGGCTTCATCGGCGGTGCGGTCGCGGACTGGGTGCGCTACCGCCGGGTCGGCATCGCCACCCCGCCGGCGGCCTCGGGCCCGCCGCGGCCCACCCACGCCGCGCCACAGCAGCGGTACCCGCGGAGCGCGCCGTATCCACCGTCCCGACCGCCGCACCCCGACGC
>NZ_JBEXCV010000256.1:0-7726 GCF_040605455.1 Embleya sp. NPDC005575
GCCCGACCCGCCCCCCACCCGCGCCCGAGCCACCCCCGCCTATCGGCGCACGCTCGACGGGACGCGGACCGGATCGCGGCGGCGATCCGGTCCGCACCGGTGCTCGGTCGACGGTGACGGGTCCGTGCCCGGGTGGACGGGTCGGCGTGGAGCACGTCCGGTGACTCGACGGCCGCCGGCTACCAGCCCACGCGGAAACTCCGGCCGGTCTGGCGACCCTCGATCGAGCGGCGGTACGCCATCGCGGCCGCCGCGACGTCGACCGGCGGGAAGCCGGGGAAGAACGTGTCGTACGCCTCCAACGACTCGGTGAACATCGTGGGGCTGACCGAGTTGATCCGCAATCCGCGCGGCAGTTCGATCGCGACGCCGCGTACGAACGCGTCGATGCCGCCGTTGGCCATCGAGGCCATCGACCCGGTCGGGATGGCCTCGCCCGACAGGATGCCGGTGATCAGCGTGAACGAGCCGTTGTCCGCGACGAAGTCGAGCCCGCCCCGGACCAGTTCGACCTGTCCGAGCAGCTTGTCCAGCGCCGCGCGCTCGACATCGGCACGAGTGAGCTCATCGATCGCCTTGAACGGCACACCGCCGGCCGCACACGCCACCGCGTCCACCCGGCCGACCTGCGCGTACATCGCTGCCACCGACTCGGGGTCGGTGATGTCCACCACGACATCGGTCTTCCCGCTCCGGGAGGCGGTGACCACGTCGTGCCGGGCGGACAGCAGCGCGGTGACAGCCGCACCCAGAGTGCCGGTGGCACCGACCACGAGGACCTTCACAACTACCTCCGATGTGGACCGATATCGCTTCCGATCCTTGCCTGTCCGGTCGGGAAGGGCAAGCAAAGTGTCTCGGCGAGCGCTTGCACCGCTCGCGACATCAGCCTCCCGCGGGAGGATTCAGGTCATCCGTCGCAGCCATTGTTCGACACCGCTGATGTGTACCGTCGACCACGCGTGTGCCGCGCCCGCGTCCCGGCACTCCAGCGCGTCCACGATCGCGTGATGCTCGCGGATCGTGCGCTGCCACGAGTCGTCCTCGGTCAGGCCGCGCCAGGTCCGCGCACGCATGGTCGGGCCGGACAGCGTCTCCAGCAGCGAACACAGCACCTGGTTGCCGCCGAACACGGCGATCTGGTGATGGAAGCGCAGGTCCTGCTCGATCAGCGCGTCGTGCCCGGCATCCGGACTCGGCGGATCGGCGAGCGTGCGCAACGTCGCGATGCCCTCGGCGTCGATCAGCTCGGCGGCCAGCGCGGTGGCCGCCGGCTCCAGGATCCGCCGGACCTGGAGGAAGTCGAGCACGCTCTTGTCGTGGTGGAAGTCGACCACGAACGAGATCGCGCCGAGCAGCAGCGTCGGCTCCAGGCTGGTCACGTAGGTACCGTCGCCCTGGCGCACATCCAGGATCCGGATCAGCGACAGCGCCTTGACCGCCTCGCGCAGCGAATTCCGGGACAGCCCGAGCCGGGCGGCCAAATCGGCCTCCTTGGGCAGCTTCTCGCCCGGCTGAAGCTCCCCGGACACGATCATGCCCTTGATCTTGTCGATGGCCTCGTCTGTAACCGCCACGCCGCTGACCCTCCGGAGATCCGATGAATCCCCAGTATGGCGGGCATCGGCGCACCGTGACGGCTGTCCGCGAACCGCCGGTGCCGGCGGCGGCGCAGCGGATCCGGCTCGGCCACCCGCGCGCCGGACCGGGTCAGCCGGCGTCCCGGCCCAGCGCGGCGATCTCGGCCGAGGAGGCGTTGCCGCCCGAGCACACGACGGCGATCCGCCCGCCCGCGAACTCGGTCGGGTGGGCCAGTACGGCGGCCAACGCGGCGGCACCCGCGCCCTCGGCGAGCGTATGTGCGTGCGTCGCGAGCAGTCGCTGCGCGCGCGCGATGTCGGCGTCCGAGACCAGGAGGAAGTCGGCGAGCCCGGAGCGCAGCACCCGCTGCGGCAGTTCGAACCCCCGGCCGGTGGCCAGGCCGTCCACGACGGTGGTGTTGGCGCGCGTGACGCAGGCCCCGGCCCGCCACGAGTCGTGCGCGGCCGGCGCGGCGGTCGACTGCACGGCGATCACCCGGCAGCCCGGCGCGAGTTCGGCGGCCACCAGCACCGCACCGGCGGCTCCGGTACCACTGCCCACCGGGACCACCACCGCGTCCAGGTCGGGTTCGGCGGTGAGGATCTCCAGGTACGCCGTACCGACCCCGGCCACCAGCGCGGCGGTGTCGCCGGGGCTGACCAGGAGCCGGCCCTCGGCAGCCGCGTACGCCTCGGCCCGAGCCTGTGCGCCGGCCATGTTCGCGCCGTGCAGCAGGACCTCGGCGCCGAACGCGCGCACCGCCCGCACCTTCGCCGGGTTCGCCTCGGCGGGCATCACCACCGTGCACGACGCGTCGAACGCGGCACACGCGTACGCGATCGACTGCGCGTGGTTGCCCGTCGAGTAGGTGACCAAACCCCGGGCCCGCTCCGCCGGGCTCAGGCCGGCCAGCAGGGTCAGCCCGCCTCGGACCTTGAAGGCGCCGACCGGCTGCACGTTCTCGTGCTTGACGAACACGTGCGCGCCGGTGGCCGCGTCGAGCGCGGGATACGACCACATCGGAGTCGGCGGCAGGTGCTCGGCGAGAAACGAGCGGGCGGCCAGGACGTCGGCGAAGGTGGGATCGGCTGCGCTGAGGGTGTGGTCGGCTTTCATGTCGCCATCGTGGGGTGCGGGCCCCGCATCGGTCCAACGCCGACCCGCCGGGACGTCCGTACGCTCCGCGACGGCCACGGGCTTCGCGACACCCGCGGACACCGCCCGTGCTGCCGTGCGGGGGTCCTCAGTCCCCACGGATCCGGGCCAGGATCTGCGGATTGCTCACGTGCACCGGAACGTTGTCCTCGTCGAACAGGCCGAGTCGGTGCAGCGCGCCGCCTTCCACCGGGATCACCGCGCCGGTCGTGTACGCGGACAGGTCGGAGATCAGGAACAGTACGGCCGCCGCCACGTCGGCCGGCGTCCCCCGCCGGCGCAGCGGCACTCCGCGGCCCGCGAGCGCCGGATCCTGCGCGGCGGCGGTCGCGCGCGGCGTGGTGATCGAGCCGGCCGCGACCCCGTTCACCCGGATCCCGTATCGGCCCCACTCCAGGGCCAGCGTCCGGGTCAGCCCGAGCACGGCGGCCTTGGCCGTCCCATAGCCCACGTGGTAGGGCGCCGCGACCACGCCGCCGGTGGAGTTGATGGTCACGATCGAACCGGGCGACTCGTGCGCGACCAGGTGCCGAGCCACGGCCTGGGACAGCCACATCACATGATGCAGGTTCAGATCCAGGGCCTGGTCCCACTGTTCGCGGTCGAAGTCGAGCGCAGGCGCCCAATGCGGCAACAGGCTGCCGCCGACGACGTTGACCAGCCCGTACAACTCGTCCGGCGCGGCGGCGGCCCGCTCCATCACGGTGGCGACGCCGTCGGCGGTCGACACGTCCGCACATACGGTCAGCAGCGTGCCGGGCGGGCCGCCCAGGCCCGTCGCCTCGGCTGCCTCGGCCTCGATCGCGGCCAATCGCTCGGCGTCGCGATCCACACCCAGCACGGTGGCCCCGGCTTCGAGCAGCCCGCGTGCGCAGGTCGTACCGATCCCGCCGCCACCCGCGCCGGAGACGATCACCGTTCGGCCGGCCAACCTGATGCGTTCGGCTATCACCGCTGTACTCCCTGTGTGGTCGAGTCGTTACCGGGTGCCGCATCGCGCACCGCATCCGCGTCGGCAGCGCCTGCCGGATCGACTCCGGCGCCGCGTGCCGCCTCGGTGCCGGTGTCACGTGTCGGATCGGTGGCGGCGGCCCGCAGCCGCGGCAGCACCTCGTGGCCCAGCGCGGCGATCTGCTCGCGGGCCGCCTCGGTGGATACCCCGGGCACGTGGATCCGCAGGTTCACACACGTGGCGCCGGCCTCCGCGCAGCGCCGCGAGTTCGTCGGCCGGCGCGCGGCGATGACGGCGGCGGCCGGGACAGCCCGTGCCGCGCCGCCGCTCGATCTCACGGAAGGGACCGCAACGTCACCGTCTGGCGTGCGAAACCGTTGCGTTCGTAGAAACGGATCGCGTCGGCGTTGGAGCAATACGCGGTCACCTCGGCCAGTTCGGCCCCCACCTCCTTCGCCCAGGCCGAGAACCCGGTGACCAAACGGACTCCGAGCCCACCCTGGCGGTGGGCCGGGTCCACGTACAGACTCACGAGCGTCGCGGTCCGCGCCGGTCGTTTCGCGGATCCCTCGGCCACGGATCCGGCAAGGTATGCGACGACCTGCCCGGCGCAGTCCGCGACGAGAAGGAGCGCGCTCGGGTCGTTCATCCCGGCCGCGAAGTGTGCGGGTCCGTACTCGCGAGGCCAACTCACGTCGACACTCGGGTCCCTGGTCCCGGCATCCTCCGCGAACAGAGCGGCGCTGCAGGCGACCAGCCCGTCCAGGTCGGCGGGCCGGGCACGGCGGACGACCACCTCAAGTTGTTGATCACTCATGGACGAAAGGATAGGTGCCGATCGGCGCGCCGATCGGGGCGTGATCGGAACCCTAGTTGGTGGTCGGTGCGTTGGTCTCCGTCTCGGAATCGACGGGGGAGCCGGCATGGGAGCCGGGTCCCGCATCGGATCCCGACCCTGATCCGGGGTTCGGCGCGGCGGCGGTGGAGGCCGAAGGCGGACTTGTGTCCGGGCCCGCGTCCGAGGCGGCCTCGTTCCGTGGGCCGGGCAGCGTCGCGTCGGATCGGCCTCGACGGGACCGGCGTTCGAGATGGACGGCCAAGCCGAGCAGGGCCACACCGAGCAGGAGCGCGGCCAGTGGTGCCACGACGCCGAGCAGCCACAGCGCCCGGGCGCCGTCGGCGGCGGTGTCGGCCAACTCCGCGCGCGAGGCCGGCGTCGTGGTCATCTTCAGCGACAACACCGGGAAGACCTCGGCCTGCGCGCCGGAGACCGACGCGGCGGTCGCGGTGACACCCTGGGTGGACTCCAGGTCCACGGTGACCCCGGTCTCGGTGTCGACCCAGCCGGTGAGGTCGGTGGTCGCGGTGTAGGCCAGCGGGACCGGGTCGGCCTGACCGGCCAGCTCCAGGGGCCGATTCGGGAACGCGACGCCGGCCAGGCCCTGTACCGCCGCCCTCGGCATCGCCGGCGGCAGCGTGCGCAGCGACTCCTGGTCGGCGAGCGGGCCGCTGGTGCGGATCGTGAAGACGTACGTCTCCCGGCCCGCGCGCCGCTCGGTCCGCACGTATGTGGCCGGGACGGTGGTCCGGGTCGGCGAGTCCCAGTACGGATAGTTCTTCTTCTCGGGCTCCAACGGGAAGCCCGCCGTCAGGCCGCGGTGCGGTTCGGCTGCGACGCCTTTGGGAATCGGCCGGTCGAGCAGGGTCCTGCGGTCCACCGACCACCGTTTCTCGATCGTGGTGAGCGCCTGCTTCTGCGGGCCGGACACCACGGTGCGGTCGCTCAGGACGACGGTCGACCCGGATGCGTGCACCGCGTGCACGTGCCGGTCCACGGTGACGGGCAGGTTGCGCACGATGGCTCCGGGCAGGTTGCCCGCCTGGAGCGCCTGTGGGTCCAACAGGGTCATGCCGCCGGCGAAGTGCATCGTGAAGTCGGCGTCGTCGGGCACCTGGTGCACGGCGGGCAGCACGGCGAATCGGGTCACCGCGCTCGTCGCGACGAGCAACGTGGCGGCGGCGCCGAGATACCAGGACGTCTTTCTCATCAAACCAGCCTCCGCAGGTCGCCGGATGGACCCGGGAGGGCCGGATGTCCTCCCGTGGCGTCGGCGCACGCGACCTGATGGCCCGTACCCCACCAGGATTGAAATCGGATCACGTCGGATACCACGATTCCCGTCCCGGGTACACCCGTTGGTGGTATATCGGGCGCCCGTCCCGATCCGCGGCGTCCGAACCGCAGGCCTTCGGGGGCGTTCGCCTGTGCGCGAGACCGCTGTCCGAGGAAACCGGCGCGCCACGGCTCGCGTTGCGACTCCCGCTGCACACCGCCGCACATGTCGCCATGCACATCGCCATGCAAGTGCCAGGTCACAGGCCTGACTTGCGGGCACGTGGGAAGGATGGGGCCGATGCCGACCGTGCGCTTTCGAGGCCCGTGCAGAAGTGAAATCCGACGCGAGCCGGGTCGATGCGCCCGTGTCCGCAGCGGCGCGGCGGGCGAGCACCCTGGGCTCGCGTCCTGCCGAGGGCCGTCCAAACTGCCGGCCCGGAGGTCAATACGCATTCACCCTACGGGAATTCGCGCACACCCTGAAGGCACACCGTGCGCTGTACGGTTCCGCGACAACGAGCCGCCGGGACGGGATGCGGCGTCGGATGTCGTCCATGCCATGCCGATTCGAGCCACCGGGGGAGTCCGGTGGTTCCGAGCATGCGTGCGCCCGGATCCGGAGCTGGTGATGGCGTCGTGCCGTTCGGTGCGGCGGGGTGGAAACAGAGACTGGGGTACATGTGGCGAATGCCGATGTAGTGGCTCGCGCGCGAGTCATGCTGTTCGACGTCGACCGGGTGTCGGCGGAACGACTGGTCGGGATCTATCGCGCCCTGGGGGAGGTCGACGGACCCGCGTACTACGCCCGGCGGTTGGCCGCGGCGCTGCACACGACCGGGCACATGTTCGGGCACAACGGGGCCGACATGGGCCTCACGCTCGGCAGGCTGACCGAGGCGATCCACCTGTGCCGAAGCCTGGATCCGGCCGAACACCGGGACCGGGACGCGGTTTTGCGGGGCATCCTGAGCACCTACCAGTGGGCGCTGTACCGCTACGACCGACGAGCCGAGGCACTGGCCGTACGGCGCGAGATTCTCACCCTGGCCCGCGCCGGCGCCCGCACGGGCGGCCGGTGGTCCCTGGCCGAGGCGCTCCTCGAAGTCGCTGTCGCACTGGTCGAGGACGGCTGCGACGACGAGGCCGAACCGCTGTTCGCCGAGGCGGTCACGGTGACCGCCGGCCTCGCCCGCGGCCACCTCCCGAAGGCCGACCACCACTGGTACGTCACCGCACACGCGGGCCGGCTCGCCGCCCGCGGCCGATTCGCCGACGCGGCCGATGCGTACCGGCCGCTCCTGGAGACGACCCACGAGGACCGCCAAGTCCCGATCCTGCTGTACGGCGCGCAATTGCTCGCCGCCGCGAACCGCCCCGCCGAAAGCCGGACGGTGCTGACGCGCGCGGTGGAGGTGTATCGCACGCGCGCCGCGCACAGCCCCACCCGGGGCCTGCGCCACGACCTGTTGGCCCACCACCTCGCGGTGCTCGGCGCCGCCGACGAACCGGCCGACATCGCGCACGCCACCACCTCCGATCACTGGTCGCCCACCCGCCTGATCCGGCACACCGAAGCCGAACCCGCGCTGCGCGCCGCACTCGACGCACCGACCACCACTCCCGCACAGCGCGTCGTGCTCGAACGTCGACTCAACGTCCGAGCGACCTTCGCGCCGATGTCCCGCACGGCCGCGGCCCGCCTACTCGTGCCCGCCTACGCCAAGGCCCTCGACCACGCCCGCTCGCTCGCGATTGCCGACCCGACCGGGGCAAACCCGCTGCTGACCCGCGCCCTCACCGACTACGCCCTCGTCCTGGCCGGCGTGGGTCGCGCCCGCGACGGTATCCCCGCCCTGGAGGAGGCAGCCGCCCTGCACGGCTGACGGCCGACGGCCCGGACCGGCGCGAGCTCTCGCGCCGGT
>NZ_JBEXCV010000257.1:0-7725 GCF_040605455.1 Embleya sp. NPDC005575
TCGGCGGCTTCGCTTTCCTCGCTTTCGGCTTCCACCGCGTTTCCGCGCTTTCCGCCTTCCGGACTCTAGCAGATCCTGCGACCCGCTTTTCGTCCGTTGCTTTCCGCCTTCGAAACTTTCGTTTCCCCGACTTCCGGCTCTTCGAGCTTAGCAGATTCGGTAACCCGTTTCCGCCACGCTCCGGCCGATTGGAAATTCCAAAACCACATGCACAAGAACAGCAAATAGCCCAACTCGTCGCGAATGAACGCGATCGATGATCGAGAAATTCGTTGGTGATGCTGCGGCAGGAATGCGATCCTTGACGGACGCCCCGCTCGACCCTGGCAGAGACTACCAGACCGTCGCGCCGTTGAACAACTTCGCGACAACCCTTCGAATCTACGTGTGCGGCCGGTGGACTGTCAAGATCACCTTTTCAGGCGATCATCGGCAGCTCGTCCGCGACGTCCGAGGATGCCACATCCCCCTGCTCTCCGGCGAATTCACCCCGGCGACCCAGGATCACCACGTATCCGAGGAACAGGCACTCGGCCGCCACGCCGATCGCGATGCGGCCCCAGGTCGGTAGTCCGGATGGGGTCACGAAGGCCTCGATGACGCCGGATACGACCAGGACCAGGGCCAGGCCGACGGCCATGCCCAAGGCGATCCGGCCCTCCTCGGCGATTGCCCTGGCTCGGGTCCGGGGGCCCGGGTCGATCACCGTCCAGCCCAGACGTAGACCCACGCCCGCCGCGATGAACACCGCAGTGAGTTCGAGCAGGCCGTGTGGCGTGATGAGGCCGAAGAAGACGTCCAGGCGTCCCGCGTCGGCCATCAGGCCCGCCGAGATACCGACGTTCATCGCGTTGCCGAAGACGATGTACAGCACCGGCAGACCGAGCATGATGCCCAGGGCCAGGCAGCCGGCCGTCACCCACGCGTTGTTCGTGGCCACTTGGGCGGCGAACGAACTCGCGGGGGCGCTGGAGTAGTAGGTCTCGAAGTCGCCGCCGGGGCGGGTCATCTGCCGGATGTCTTCCGGCGCGGCCACCGCGTCGCGGACCGCCGGGTCGTGTGCCACCCAGGCCGCGATGATCGAGGCCAGTGCGACGAAGACCAGCGCCGTGACACCCCACCAGCGGCGACTGCGGTAGACCGCGACGGGGAATCGAACGGTCAGGAACAGCACCGCCTCGCGCCAGGCCGGCGCACGGGGCGCGGTGACCGCCGAGCGAGCCCGCGCGGTCAGGGTGGAGAGCCGGCCGACCAGCACCGGGTCGGGTGCGGCGGAGCGGATCGTCGACAGATGGGTGGCCGTGCGGCGGTACAGCGTCACCAACTCGTCCACCTCGGGCCCCGACAATCGCCGCCGCCGGCGCGTCAGTTGTTCCAGGCGTTGCCACTCGTGGCGGTGTACCGCGACGAACACGTCGACATCCATACGGTGCATCCTCTCTGGGAGTGGCATCGACGCACACACTGGAGGTGGACGTGTCCGAGCTCGTCACGGGCGAAGCGGTCGCGCTCGACCTGCGTCCGGCGCGGTTGCCCAGCCGGGCGATCGCGATGGTGATCGACCTGGCCGCGCAGGTGGCTCTGCTACTGCTGGCGGTCTGGGTGGTGTCGTCGGCGGTTCCGGTCGAGGACGACGCGCTCGCATCGGCTTTGTTGTTGTCGATCGTGGTGTTGGTCGTGGTCGGGTGGCCGGTCGCGTGGGAGACCGCCAGTCACGGGCGGTCGCTGGGCAAGATGGCGCTCGGGCTTCGGGTGGTTCGCGACGACGGCGGGCCGATTCGGTTCCGGCACGCGTTGGTGCGCGCGTTGCTCGGGTTCTTCGCGGATTTCTGGACCACGTTCGGATGTGGCGCGGTGTTCTCGTCGCTCGCCTCGAAGGACGGCAAGCGGCTCGGCGACATGGCGGCCGGGACGTTCGTGGTGCGAGAGCGCACTCCCGGTGCACGGCACCTGCCGATACCGCTGCATCCGGCCGCCTCGGCGTGGGCGACCGGGATCGAGTTGTCCGGGCTGACCGACGATCTGGCGCTGGCCATTCGGCAATTCCTGTCGCGGCGTGGCGAGCTGGATCCGGCGATAGCGGCGTCGCTGGGCGAGCGGTTGACGGTGGATACCGCGAACCGGATCGAAATCGGGCCGCCGGCCGGAATGCACCCGGTGGTCTACCTCGCCGCGGTGCTGGCCGAGCGGCAGCGGCGGGACTGGGAGCGGTACGCGAGCGGTGCGCACGGTTATGCCGCCGACGTTTCCTCCCCGGCGCCGATGCCGGCACCGACGACGGCGCCCACCACGACACAGCCTGCGGGGCGGCCCTCGGCATGGAAACCGGTCCACGGGCAGGTCCCGCCGCCCCCGCCCGCGCCGACGCACACTCCGGCTCCGGCTCCGGCTCCGGCTCCCGAACCCCGGCCCGCCCCGGACGTACCGCACGCTGGTCCCGACCGGCCCGAGCGCCCCGGGTTCACCCCGCCGTCGTGATCCGCCTGTTCGGCGGGGTGTCGAGGGCTTCGAGCTCGATCCCGGGAGCCGCGAGCACCACGTCGCCGCTCAGGTGCACGATCGCGCGCTCGCCGGTGGCGAGGTCGTCCACCTCGTAGCGTTCGACGATCAGACCGTCGTGGGTTTCCACTGCCGCCAGGGTCCAGGACTGGTCCACGGTGTGTGCCGCCAGCACCGGTTCGGTCAGGGCGATCAGGCGCAGCCGCGCGGAGCCGCCGGGGGCCAGGTTCAGCAGGGTCGCGGTGGCGATCAGGAAGGCGGGTGAGCGGCCGGTGAAGCCGGCGGCCTTCGCCTCGGCCTCGGTCGCCGGCACGTCCAGGGTCGGATCCGCCGCGCTGCGCAGCCACACCACCCCGGCCCCGCCGTCCACGACCGTCGCGCCGCCGCGGACCCGCCAGCCGCCGGCGAGCGCCTCCAGGCGCAGCGGGCGGCCCCGCGCGTCCAGGGTCAGGTCGATGCCGCTTCCGGTGTAGCGCCAGCCGATCGGGCCGGGGGCACAGGAGAAGCGTTCCTCGCCGAGCGCGGTGCCGTCGTGCGGGTCGTGGAAGGAGTAGGTGCCTGAGGGCATGCGCGGACCCTACGACACTGCGGGTTCGCCGGCGGCCACCACGCGGGTGAGCAGGGCGAGGAAGGTGGCTTGCTCGGCGGAGTCGAGCGGGGCGAGCAGGTCGTCCATCGCGGCGTCCACCAGCGGTTCCTGCCGGGCCGGCCGCTGCTCGCCCGCCGAGGTGGTGGTGATCGCGTTCTTGCGCCGGTCGCGGGGGTCGGGGGTGCGGGTGATGTCGATGGCCCGGTTCTCCACCGCGTTCCCGAAGTCGTACGAGCGGCACCGGGTGGAGCTGTGGGACCTGGCGCTGTCGGGCCGACTCCGGGTCGCGAGTGCACGGGACGTTCGAGGACGCGGCGAAGGCGCACGCGGTGATCGAGGCGCGCGCCAACCTGGGCAAGGTCGTGCTGCGGCCGTAGGCGAGCCGGTCAGCCCGCACACTGGGTGAGCATCGCCTGCTTGTCCGCGTCGGTCACCGGCAGGTCGTACTTGATCGAGACCTGCGCGTAGCGGACCACGTACGAGCAGCGGACCGCCTTGTTCGGCGGCAACCACGTGGCCGGGCTCGAATCGCCCTTGCCGCCGTTGATCGGGCCGTCCACGGCGAGCAGGTTGAGCGGATCGTTGGCCAGTCGACGGCGTTTGTCGTTGTCCCACTGCGCGGCGCCCATCTGCCAGGACGCGCTCAGCGGCACCACGTGGTCTATCTGCACCGCGGACGCCTTGGCCTTGGTGAACACTATGTCGTTGCCGGAGTAGGGATCGGGCAGCGTCATGGCGGTCACGACGCAGCCTTTCCGGTCCTTCCACTGCGTCACCCGGCCGTCCCGCTTGAGGATGTCGTCGCGGGTGTCGCAGCTGTTCCTGCCGAACGGGACGTCGGTGACGCTGTCCGTCCAGGCCGGCCCGTACTTCTCCCGGCCGTAGCCGGTCTGCGGGCCGCGGCCTTTGGTGTTCACCCGCCCGATCAGCGCCCGGGCCCGGGTCAGGTCGGCTGCCGAAGTCAGCGGCGCCAGACCCGGCTTGACGCCTTCCTCGTTCTCCAGCGGGCTGACCGCGGTGCCGCCGGCCGGGACCTGGTTCTGCGCGGAGGCGGCCGTGGACGACTTCTCCCCTGCCGCGGGTTCGGCTTCGGAGCCGTCGCCCTGACAGGCCGTCAGCGCGGCCCCGGCCAGCAGGATGGATATGTACATGCGCCGTCGCATGCGACCGCCCCCCGAGGGATGTCGTGTGTCGTTGTTCGATGGTTGTCCGGCAACAGGCCGGGCGGCGCACGATCCGTGCGCCGCCCGGCCTGTCGAAATGATCGGTATCGGTATCGGTGATCGACACCGACGGTCGATGTCAGTAGCGGTAGGCGTCCGTCTTGTACGGGCCCTCGACCTTGACGCCGATGTAGGCGGCCTGCTCCTCGGTCAGCGTCGTGAGCTTGACGCCCAGCGCGTCCAGGTGCAGGCGGGCGACCTTCTCGTCCAGGTGCTTGGGCAGCACGTAGACGCCGACCGGGTACTCCTCGGGCTTGGTGAACAGCTCGATCTGCGCGATGGTCTGGTTCGCGAAGCTGTTGGACATCACGAAGCTCGGGTGACCGGTCGCGTTGCCCAGGTTGAGCAGCCGGCCCTCGGACAGCACGATCAGCTTCTTGCCGTCGGGGAACGTCCAGGTGTGCACCTGCGGCTTGACCTCGTCCTTGACGATGCCCGGGATCCTGGCCAGGCCGGCCATGTCGATCTCGTTGTCGAAGTGGCCGATGTTGCCGACGATCGCCTGGTGCTTCATCCGCTGCATGTCGGACGCCATGATGATGTTGAAGTTGCCGGTCGTGGTGACGAAGATGTCACCGATCTCGACGACCTCGTCCAGCGTGGTGACCTGGTACCCGTCCATCGCCGCCTGGAGGGCGCAGATCGGGTCGACCTCGGTGACGATCACCCGGGCACCCTGGCCGCGCAGCGACTCGGCCGAACCCTTGCCGACGTCGCCGTAGCCGCAGACGACCGCGACCTTGCCGCCGATGAGCACGTCGGTGGCCCGGTTGATGCCGTCGATGAGCGAGTGGCGCACGCCGTACTTGTTGTCGAACTTGCTCTTGGTGACCGAGTCGTTGACGTTGATCGCCGGGAAGAGCAGCGAACCGGCCTGGAACATCTCGTACAGGCGGTGCACGCCGGTGGTGGTCTCCTCGGTGACGCCCTTGATGCCGGGGGCCATCGCGGACCA
This sequence comes from Embleya sp. NPDC005575, assembly GCF_040605455.1. Classification (NCBI taxonomy): domain Bacteria; kingdom Bacillati; phylum Actinomycetota; class Actinomycetes; order Kitasatosporales; family Streptomycetaceae; genus Embleya; species Embleya sp. NPDC005575. Next base: position 5,267 of record NZ_JBEXCV010000257.1, read on the forward strand.
CTTGCCCGGGTTCTCCGCGAAGCTCGCGCGCAGCAGCGCCAGGAAGACCGTGTACTCCTCGGAGTCGGCGTCGGTCGCGTCCGGGACGGCGCCGGCCTTCTCGAACTCGACGCCCTTGTGCACGAGCATCGTGGCGTCGCCGCCGTCGTCGAGGATCATGTTCGGGCCGTCATGGCCGGGCCAGTTCAGCGCCTGCTCGGTGCACCACCAGTACTCCTCCAGGGTCTCGCCCTTCCAGGCGTAGACCGGCACGCCGCGCGGGTCCTCGGGGGTGCCCTCGGGGCCTACCGCGATGGCCGCGGCGGCGTGGTCCTGGGTGGAGTAGATGTTGCAGGAGACCCAGCGCACCTCGGCGCCGAGCGCGACGAGCGTCTCGATCAGCACGGCGGTCTGCACGGTCATGTGCAGCGAGCCCATGATCCGGGCGCCTGCCAGCGGCTGCGACGCGGCGAACTCGCGACGGATCGACATCAGTCCGGGCATCTCGTGCTCGGCGAGGGTGATCTCCTTGCGGCCGAACGCGGCGAGGGAGAGGTCGGCGACCTTGAAGTCGCCGTCGAGCTGCGAAGCCATTTTTTTGGATCCTCTGCGGAGGGGTGGATGGGACTGGAGACGCACCGGAGCCGCGGGCGCCGATGCCGTGCCATCCAGTCGGACACTTCTGTGCCTACGGGTCCCGGACCCGACCGCCCTCTGCAGCGACTGTCGTAGTGCGTCACCGACGTTAACACCTCAGTGCTCGGCGGCGTGAGGGTCCTTGCCCCCGGGCGTGGCCTCGGGATCGGCGCCGCGCGCGGCCTCTTCGGTGCGGTATATGTCCGGCTCCAGGTAGACCACCCGGGCGATCGGCACGGCCGCACGCACGCGCGCCTCGGCGGCGTCGATCGCGCGGGCCACCTCGGCCGCGGTGTCGTCGTGGTTGACCGCGATCTTCGCGGCGACCAGCAGTTCCTCCGGGCCCAGGTGCAGCGTGCGCATGTGGATCAGCCGCTCGACGTCGGGGCCGGCCATGATGGCCGTCTCGATCGCCCGGACCGTCTCCACCCCGGCCGCCTCGCCGAGCAGCAGGCTGCGGGTCTCCATCGCGAGCACGATCGCGATCAGCACCAGCAGCACGCCGATGCACAGCGTGCCGATCCCGTCCCACACACCGTCGCCGGTGGTCACCGCGAGGCTGACCCCGACCAGCGCCAGGACCAGGCCGATCAGCGCGCCGAAGTCCTCCAGGAGCACGATCGGCAGCTCGGGCGACTTGGCCCGGCGGATGAACTGCGGCCAGCTCAGCGCGCCCCGGTGTTGGTTGGACTCGCGGATCGCGGTCCGGAAGGAAAAACCCTCCAGGACGATCGAGAAGAGCAGCACGCCGACCGCCCAGTACCAGCTCTTCAGCTCGTGCGGGTGGGCGATCTTCTCGTAGCCCTCGTAGATCGCGAACATGCCGCCGACGGAGAACAGCACGATCGAGACCAGGAAGCCGTAGATGTAGCGCTCGCGGCCGTAGCCGAAGGGATGCTCGGGTGTGGCGTCGCGCTGCGCGCGTTTGCCGCCGACCAGAAGCAGCACCTGATTGCCGGAGTCGGCCAACGAGTGCACGCCCTCCGCCAGCATGGACGAGGACCGGGTGATCGCGAAGGCCACGAACTTGCCCACCGCGATACCCAGGTTCGCCGCCAGTGCCGCGACGACCGCCTTGGTTCCGCCACCCGCGCTCATACGTCGACTCCCACCCGTTGGTTGACCATCGTCGTCACCGGTCGCCGGCTGCCGCTCGTCGGCGATCAGTGTGCCATCGGGCAGCCGTCTACCCCGGGAAGCTTGCGTTACCGCGGCCCCCGCGTCGATCGCCCGACGAGGCTCAACCACACGGGACGGTCGCCCGGAAGACCAGGCCGTCGTCCCCCTCGACGGTGACCGCGACGCGCGGCTCACCCGCGCGAACGTATACCGATTGGCCGCGGGCCAGCTCCAGCGTCGCACCGTCCGCGCCGGTGGCGGTCGCGCCGCCGCGCACGCACAGCAGGATCTGCGGGCCGGCGGTGTCCAGCAGGTACGGCGCGCGGCCCGAGGTCGTCCGCAGCCGGGAGAGTCGGAAGTCGGCGACCTGGGTCGCGTAGACCTCCTCGCCGGGGTCGGCCTCGGTCGGCTCGGGGCCCAGGATCTCCACCGGTCCGGCCCGGAAGGCCATGATTCGCAGCAGTTCGCCCACGTCGATGTGCTTGTCGGTCAACCCACAGCGCAGCACGTTGTCGGAGTTGGCGAGGATCTCGACCACGACGCCGTGCAGGTAGGAGTGCGGCATACCGGCCGCGAGGAAGACCGCCTCGCCCTCGCGCAGCCGAATGTGGTTGAGCAGCAGCGCGACCGCGACGCCCGGGTCGCCGGGGTGGCGCTCGGCCAGGCCCGCGACCGCGGCGCACGCCTCCGCGTACGGCGATCCGTTCGCGGCCAGCCGGCGGCAC
>NZ_JBEXCV010000258.1:0-7653 GCF_040605455.1 Embleya sp. NPDC005575
GCGGAGCCCGCGCCGGCGATCACCGCGATGGCGGGCGGCTCGGCCGACCCCGAAACCGATGCCGAAGTCGCGGACCAGGCCCGGACACCGGACGCCGACCCGGCCGCGGACTCGGCTCCGCCGCGGACCACCCGCCCGCGCCCCCGGGCCGAGACCGGTGCGGCCCGTCCGCCCCGGCCCGCCCGCACGACCGGATCGGCCCGGCGGCCGGAGCAGGTTCGAACCGACCCGTGCGACGCGCTCGCGGCGGGCGGGGTCTTCCCCGTCGGCGGCGTCACCCACCGCTGGTGCCACCGGCAGGAGGGCCTGCGGTGACACCGATCTCCTTGCCTCGCCCCTTTATTGACTGTTCGTCAGATGGCTCGTACGGTCGGCGCGCTGTGCACGCCTAGCGCCGGGAGGCAACCGTGTTTCGTGAAGCCCTCGATCTGACCGGCCGGGTCGCCGTCGTCACCGGCGCGGCCTCGGGCATCGGCCGCTCCAGCGCCGAGGTGCTGGCCGATCTGGGCGCGACCGTGATCTGCGCGGACATTTACGAAGCGGGAGCCCGGGAGACCGCGAAGGCGATCGTGGCCGCCGGCGGCGCCGCGAGCGCCGCCGCCGTGGACACCTCCGAGGCGGCTCAGGTGGACGCGCTGATCAACGACGCGGTCACCGCGCACGGCCGGCTCGACGTCCTCGCCAACATCGCCGGGGTAATGCACTCGAGCACGGTGATCGAGACCGAGGAGGCCGACCTCGACCGGGTCCTCGCAATCAACTTCAAGGGCGTCTTCTTCGGTTGTCGGGCCGCCGCGCGGGTGATGTCCGCGCAGGGCTTCGGCAGCATCGTCAACATGGCCTCCGGCGCCGTGGACACCGCGACCTCGGGCCTGCTGTGCTACGGCGCGGCCAAGGCCGCCGTGGTGCAGTTGACCAAGACCCTGGCCACCGAGGTCGGCCCCAGCGGCGTGCGGGTCAACGCGGTCGCGCCGGGCTGGATCGTCACCGGGATGACCGGCCGGCACTGGACCGACGCGGAGGGCAACGAGGACCTGGAGCGCAAGGCCGCCGTGGCCGCGCCGATGGCTCGGATGACCCCGCTGCGCACCGTCGGCGAGCCCACCGACATCTCCTACGCGGTCGCCTACCTCGCCTCGGACGCCGCCAGGTTCGTCACCGGCCAGATCCTGCGCCCCAACGGCGGCATCGCGATGCCCTGGTAGTCCACCCACGCCGAAGCCCCGCCTCCCGGGAGGGAGACGGGGCTCGGACGACAGGCCGGAGACGACCCGACCATCGCGGATCGCTCAGGTCTGGTTCTCGGCCTGGAACATCCAGCTCATCTTCTCGAGGTCCGCGGCGATCGTGATGAACAGGTCCTGGCTGACCGGGTCCTGCTCCTCGGTGACCGCGATGCGCTCGCGCATGCGCTCGATCACCGCGCCGTAGACGCCGACGAAGTAGCCCACCACATCGGCGTCCTTGATCCAGCCGGAATCCGGCTGCGGGAGGCCGCTGCCCGCGGTGATGCTCGCGGCCCGGCCGTCGGGGTTGTAGCCGATCGCCGAGGCGCGCTCGGCGACGGTGTCCGCGAAGGTACGCGCCGAGGTGACCACCTCGTCCAACTGTAGGTGGATCGAACGAAAGCGCGGGCCGACCACATTCCAGTGGGTCTGCTTGGCGACCAACGAGAGGTCTATCAGGTCGACGAGGGCGCCCTGGAGCGCCTCGCCGGTGATCTTGCGCGCCTCGTCGGACAGGGGGCTCTTGACGACGACCATGGTGCTACGACTCCTCGGGGTTGGTGTCGATCGGACCACCGAGTCGGGGAACCCGGTGTGCATGGCACCGGATGCCCCGAATCGATAAAACGATGCTCCCGAGTGGGAAAAACCACACCTCGGTCGTCGTGCTCAGGCCGCCACCACCACGCTCACCGCGTTGTCGGCGGAGATCGGGCCCGAGCCCGACGACCGGTCGTTGTTCTGACGTTCCGCGGCAGCGCGCTCGTTCGGCGTGAAGCCGGCACCGACCGGCTCCAGGACCGGCCGCATCGCCTCGGCCGAGGCCAGCTCGGCGAGGGCCAGCTCGTCGCTGACCTCCCGCATGAGCACGGACATGCGCACGTCCAGCGCGTCGCAGATCGCGGCGAGCAGTTCGGACGAGGCTTCCTTCTGGCCGCGCTCGACCTCGGACAGGTAGCCAAGGGATACCCGGGCTGAGGACGAAACCTCGCGCAGGGTGCGACCCTGACGCTGGCGCTGGCGCCGCAGCACGTCACCCAGCAGGCGACGGAGCAGGATCATCGGTCGCTCCCTCCTAGGGCGGCTCGGGGGGTCACAGCCCCACCGTACCTGCCCGACCGCGCGGGTGTGCCCGCCTTACGGTCCTGTTCACTCAGGGCGTGGAACCTTGACGGCGGGGGTGTCCAGGGTCCATAGGGTTCGCGGGGCGCTCCCGCCTCGATTCGCAGCACGTCGTTGCCCACCCTTCCGCGTGTCCCCCGCATTCCCGACCGGGGCGCTCTCCCCGGTCGGCGGGCGCGCCCGGTCACCCCGTACACGCCGGGTCCTGCTCGGCCGGCAGCCCCGCCAGGACGCACCGGAGCAGATCCAGCACGCGGACCGTGGTCATCTCCCGAATCCTGCTCCGACTGCCCGAGAACAGCAGCGACAGCACGGTTGTTCCCTCGGGGCCGGCCACCGCGATGTGTACGGTACCCACGGGCTTGCCGTCCTGGGGGTCCGGACCGGCGACCCCCGTCGTGGCCACCCCGTACGTACCCGACATGATCCGCCGCACACCCTCGGCCATCCGCGCCGCCACGTCCGGGTGAACCGCGCCCTCGGCGGCGAGCAGGTCGGCGTCCACGCCGAGCACCGAGCCCTTGACCTCGGTGGCGTACGCGGTGACCGAGCCGCGCACACTCGCGGACGCACCGGGCACCGAGGTCAGTTCGGCGGCGACCAGGCCGCCGGTGAGCGATTCGGCCACCGCGACGGTGGCGTCGTGCTCACGCAGCAGAGCCAGTACGACGCCGGCCAGCGTGTCGCCGGCCTCGCCGTAGACGCAGCCGCCGAGCAGTTCGCGGGCCCGCAGCGCGGCGGCGTCGACCGCCTCGGCGCCGCCGGGGGCGGTCGCGGTGAGCTTGACCCGCGTCTGGCCCGCGGTGGCGAGGTAGGCCACCTCGACCGCGCCCGCGACCGCGAGTTCCTTCTCCAGCGGTTCCAGCATCCCGGCGATCACGCCCTCGCCGATCGACGCGGTGAGCAATTGGCGCTGGGCCCGGATCGGCGGATCGCCGGCGCGGCGCAGCAGGTCGGGCAACACCTGTGCCTCGGTCATCGCGATCATCTCGTGCGGCGGGCCGGGAACCGCGTACACCCGCACATCGCCGATCGAAATCGCCACTCCCGGGGCGCTGCCGTTCGGATTGGGCAACGAGTGACCGCCCTCGGGCACGTCGGCCTGCTGGAGACCGAGCGCGGTCAGGGTGCGGTTCAGGCCCTGATAGCGGCGGCGCAGCCAGTCCTCGATCGCCGGGTCCCGGCGCAGCGCCACCCCGGCGACGGCCGCGATCGCCTCGCGGGTGCGGTCGTCGGAGGTGGGGCCCAGGCCACCGGAGACGAGCACCGCGTCGGCGCGTCGCACCGCCTGGGTGAGCACGTCGATCATCTCGTCGAGGCCGTCGCCCACGGTGGACACGCCGGTCACTCGCAGCCCGGCCGCGGTGAGCCGCCGGCCAAGGGTGACCGCATTCGTGTTCACCACGTCGCCGACGAGCAACTCGTCCCCCACCGCGACCAGTTCGACCTTCAATTCGCGCATGGTCCCTCTCCCCCGTGGTCGGAATCCCTCCCGACGTCAGACCTGTCCGGCGGGCACCGGCGTGCCGCGTCGCAGTCGTACGGCCTTGACGATGTAGTCGAGGCCGGTCACCACGGTGATGATCACCGCGGCCGCCATGACCCAGGCCCGCGTGCTGGCCAGCGGGCCGGTCATGACCAGTGTGTACATGCCGATCGCGACGCCCTGGAGCATGGTCTTCGCCTTGCCGCCCCGGCTGGCCGGGATCACGCCGTGGCGGATCACCCAAAAGCGCAGCAGGGTGATGCCGATCTCCCGGGCGAGCACCACGAGGGTGACCCACCACGGCAGGTCGCCGAGCGCGGACAGGCTGATCAGCGCGGCGCCCATCAGCGCCTTGTCGGCGATCGGATCGACGAGTTTGCCGAAGTCGGTGACCAGGTTGTGCATCCGGGCCAGCTTGCCGTCGAAGAGGTCGCTGATGCTGGCGACCGTGAACGCGGCCCAGGCCCAGGCCCGCCAGGCGGGGTCGTGGCCACCGTCCTGGAGCAGCAGGACGACGAAGACCGGCACCAGGGCCACCCGCATCATGGTCAGCGCGTTGGCCGCGTTCCACGCGCTCACCGAGGTGGTGGGGTCGCCGAGGCGGTCCGGCTTCGGCGGGTGGTTGGCCGCGGCGGCGCGGACCGCCTCGGCCGGACGCCGGCGCTGTGGTGCCGGTTCGGCCGTCACCGATCACCCCCGGGCACGATCACGTCGACCGCCTCGCCGTGCAGGTCGGCGCCCTCGCTGTCAGTGACCCGGACCCGGACCAGATCGCCCACCCGCAGGCCCTCGCCGAGCACCGTCGTCGATCCGTCGGTCTCGGGGGCCTGGTGGTGTGCGTGGCCCTCGGCGGTACCGTCCTCGCCCACTTCCTCGATCAGCACGATCACCTCGGTGCCGATCCGGTCCTCGGCGCGCTGCGCGACCAGTTCCTCGGCCAGCCGGGAGATCCGCTCCACGCGCGCGGCGACCACGTCCGGCTCGACCTTGTCGGCGTAGCCGGCCGCCTCGGTGCCGTCCTCGTCCGAGTAGCCGAACACGCCGATGGCGTCCAGCCGAGCGGCGACCAGGAAGCGCTCCAGCTCGTCGACGTCCTCTTCGGTCTCGCCGGGGAAGCCGACGATGAAGTTGGAGCGGGCGCCGGCCTCGGGGGCCTTGGCCCGGGCCTGGTCCAACAACGCGGTGAACGCCTCGCGCGAGCCGAACCGGCGCATCTTGCGCAGCACCGGCTCGGAGGCGTGCTGGAAGGACAGGTCGAAGTAGGGCGCGACGCCGGGCGTACCGGTGAGCACGTCGATCAGGGTCGGCCGCATCTCGGCGGGCTGGAGGTAATTGACCCGGACCCGCTCGATGCCCTCGACGGCGGCCAGTTCCGGCAACAGCGTCTCCAGCAGCCGCAGGTCGCCCAGGTCCTTGCCGTAGGAGGTGGAGTTCTCGCTGACCAGGACGATCTCGCGGACGCCCTGCTCGGCCAGCCAGCGGGCCTCGGCGATCACATCCGAGGGGCGGCGGGAGAGGAACGAGCCCCGGAAGGAGGGGATCGCGCAGAACGAGCAGCGGCGGTCGCAGCCGGAGGCGAGCTTGAGCGAGGCGACCGGGCCCGAGCCGAGTCGGCGGCGCAGCGTGCGCGGCCCCGAGGCGGGGGCCAGGCCCTCCGGCAGGTCCTCGGGAGCGCCGTGGCCGGGCACCGCGACATCGGCGGCCTGGCGCTCGACCGGGGTGATCGGCAACAGCGCGCGGCGATCGCGCGGCACGTGCGAGGTGTGCGCGTCGCCCGCGAGGATCGAGCGCAGGCGGGTGGAGATGTCGCTGTAGTCGTCGAAGCCGAGCACCGCATCCGCCTCGGGCAGCGCGCCCGCGAGCTGATCACCGTAGCGCTCGGCCAGACAACCGACCGCGACGACGGCCTGGGTGCGGCCGTCGCCCTTGAGGTCGGCGGCCTCCAGGACGGTGTCGATCGAGTCCTTTTTGGCGGACTCGACGAAACCGCACGTGTTGACCATGACGACGGAGGCGTCCGCGGCGTCCTCGACGAAGGACCAGCCGTCGGCCTCGAGCCGGCCGGCGAGTTCCTCGGAGTCCACCTCGTTGCGGGCGCAGCCGAGGGTGACCAGGGCGACGGTGCGCAGGGCGGAGGGGCTCTCGGCCGGGGCGGCGGGGCTGGTGGTATCGCGGGCGGACATGCCGGAAAGCCTACGTCAGGCGCGGGCGTGAACCGGACGCAGGGAAGAGTCCGACGGTTCCGGGGAGGTCACGATGGTCCGTCAGCGGGTGGAAGGCGTGGCCGACGCGGTCGCCCGCATCTGCGGGACGGGGTCGCCGGGCACGAAAGTGTGCTTGACGACGGCGCCCTCCTCGCCCGCCGGGCCCATGTCCTTGCCGTTGACACTCAGCCGTGTGGCGCCCGAGTTGCCGATCTGGAGCTTGAGCTGCTCGGGGTCGGTGAACGTCTTGGCCTCGCCCTTGTCCAGGATCGTCTCGAAGATCTGCTCGTTCTTGGAGTCGAACGCACGGACCCAGCTGCGACCGTCGACCGCGGTGATCGTGACCACCACGTCGGCCGGGAACTCGGGGGTCTTGGCCACCGGCGCGACCGGAGGCGGCGGCGGGGGCGGCGCCGGGGCCGCGGGGGCGGCCGTGGTCGGCGTGATCTTCGACGCGGTCTCCTTCTGGTCGTCATCGTCGTCGGCACGCCCGCCGGCGAGCTGGACGAACGCGAAGATCAGCACGATGACCACGGCGACGCCCATGGCCAGGGTCCAGTTCGGCCGGCGGTACTCGATCGACTTGCGTGGGGAGTCGAAGATCTCGGTCGGGCGCGGAGTGCTGGTGCCGCCGAGCGTGTGGTCGTACTCGGCGACCAGCGGCTCCGGATCAAGGCCCGTCGCGCGGGCCAGGGTACGGATATGACCGCGGGCGTAGAAGTCGCCGCCGCACGGTTCGAAGTCGTCGCCTTCGACCCCCTCGATGATGACCTGTCGGATGCGGGTGACCTCACTGAGTCGTTCCACAGTGAGACCGGCTCGCACTCGTGCCTCGGCGAGGCTCTGACCGATCGACACGTTCGCCCCTTACGAGTCATTCATCACGACTGACACTAATCATCACTTAAGTCTGATCATTCACCGCGCAACGTGGCCATAATCTGCTCGATTTCATCCGGTTTGATCAATACTTCGCGCGCCTTGGAGCCCTCGCTCGGTCCCACGATGTCCCGGCTCTCCATCAGGTCCATCAACCGGCCCGCCTTGGCGAAGCCGACCCGCAGCTTGCGCTGGAGCATCGAGGTCGAGCCGAACTGGGTGGACACCACCAGCTCGACCGCCTGGCAGAGCAGGTCGAGATCGTCGCCGACGTCCTCGTCCACCTGCTTCTTGCGATCCGGCGCGGCGGTGACCTCCTCGCGGTACTCCGGCCGAAGCTGCTCCTTGCAGTGCCGGGCGACCGCCTCGATCTCGTCCTCGGTGACGTAGGCACCCTGCATCCGGATCGGCTTGCTCGCGCCCATCGGCAGGAACAGGGCGTCACCCTTGCCGATCAGCTTCTCCGCGCCGGGCTGGTCCAGGATGACCCGGCTGTCCGCGAGCGAGGAGGTGGCGAACGCGAGTCGGGAGGGCACGTTGGCCTTGATCAGCCCGGTCACCACGTCGACGCTGGGCCGCTGGGTGGCCAGCACCAGGTGGATGCCCGCCGCGCGGGCGAGTTGGGTGATCCGCACGATCGAGTCCTCGACGTCGCGCGGGGCAACCATCATCAGGTCGGCCAACTCGTCGACGATCACCAGCAGATACGGGTACGGCTGCGCCTCGCGCTCGCTGC
>NZ_JBEXCV010000259.1:0-7600 GCF_040605455.1 Embleya sp. NPDC005575
GAGGGCACGGCGCCGCCGCGTTCGCCGGGCACTTCGGCGGAGCACCACAAACGCTGCCGCCCGTGCGGCGGACCATGCGGGGACCGTCGCAGGTCGTACGCGGCAAATCCGCACCACCATCGAGTCGGACGCGGAAATCCTCCCCGGTGCTCGTTGCCCCCGGCCGCATACGCCGAACCGGTGCGCGAACCGGGCCGCGGCAGGGGCGATCTCCCCCGGATCCACCGGTTACGGGTGATCCGTCCCGGCCGTGCGGGCTGGTGTGCGCACCTCGTATACCCACCGCGAGTCCGGCCCGAACTCCACCCCCGGTCGCACCGAACGCCCCTCCTCGGACGGACCCGCGCCGACCTCCGACCGCCGACGGTTGGGGCGTGAAGGCCATCAACGCGCCGCGCCCGAAACCGACTTCCGTCGACACCGAACAGCCCGTTCCACGCTGGGCACGGCGCGTCGCCCGCGCGATCCCGTGGGTGCTGTTGCCGCAATGTCTGTGGCGACTGCCGTTCGGCCTGCGCTTCGAAATGGGCCTGGTCGGCGACGAACCCATGCCGAACGTCTGGATCAGCCTCCCCTACGTGCTCACCCTCAGCGTGCTCACCGAGGCCCTGGGACTGCTGTGCTTCGGGCTGGTGCGCGGCTGGGGCGAAGTGGCGCCCGGGTGGCTTCCGTTCGTCGGCGGCAAGCGCATCCCGCCCTATGCGGCGATCATCCCCGCGACCCTCGGCGGCCTGGCCGCGACCGCATTCTGGACACCGACACTGCTCTCCTGGTTCGGCGTCCTCGACGGTGCAAAAGGTTTCGCCAACGTGTGGTGGTCCACGCTCGCCCAGGTGTGCATCGCGCCGGGAATGTTGTGGGGGCCGATGGTCCTGGCGCTGGCCTACGCCTACTACGTACGCCGCTGCCGCAGGCATCCGGACGAGTACCTGGGCGCCGAGTGGGTCGGCTACGCCGCTCCCGTCCTGGACCTGAACGAGACCGCGCTGCACCAGGTGCGTCGGCTCGGATTCGCCCCCGAGGACGTCCGGCACGTCGTGCTCACCCACCTCGACCGCGACCACGCGGGCGGGTTGGCCGACCTCCCGCACGCCACCGTCCATGTGCACAAGGCGGAGTACGAGGCGGGTATCGCCGGCGGCGCCGACCGCTACCGTGCCGCGCAACTCGCGCACGGCCCGCGCTGGGCGACGTACGCGAGCGAACAGGGCGACCCCTGGTTCGGCTTCGACGCGGTATGCCGACTGGACGGCCTGCCCGAGGAGATCCTGCTGGTTCCATTGGGCGGCCACACCGAGGGCCACAGCGCCGTCGCCGTGGACACCGGCGAGCGCTGGCTGCTGCACGCCGGCGACGCGTACTTCTACCACGGCGAAGTGGACCCGGACGCCCCGCGCTCCCACCCGCTCCTCGACTTCGTACAACTCGGCGCCGAGGTCGACCGCCCGCCTACGCGAACTCGCCCGCCTGCACGGCACCGAGGTCGAAGTCTTCTCCTCTCACGACCCCTGGGAATTCCAACGCTACGCCCCCACGAGCCCCGCCAACACATAAGACCAAGCCCTTCGGCCCGGCCAACGCTTGAGCCCAAGCAGCCGGGCCGGCGCATGGGGCCAAATCAGCCCGGCCGGCACTTGAGGCCACCCAGCCCGGCCGGCGCTTGAGGCCAAGTAGCCCGGCCGGCGCTTGAGGCCAAGTAGCCCGGCCGGCGCTTGAGGCCAAGCCTTTCAAGCCCGGCCGGCGCTTGAGGCCACCCCGGCCCCGGCCCCCGGAGACCGCAACAACTCCGCAGCCAACGAGAGCGCCCCCCGAAGCGCAGCATCCTGCAGGAACCGCGCCCGCACCACCACAGGCGGAAACGGCACCCCCGCCCGCACCCGCGCACAAAGCGCGGCCAGAACACGCGGAGCGGAGTGCATCAGCCCGCCCGTGACCGCAATCCGCTCCACGTCCAGCGCGATCGCCAAGTTGGCGACGTGTACCGCCAGTTCGTCCAACGCCTCGTCGACCAGCGCCCGCACCCGCGGGTCCGGGTCGGCGAACAGCGCCGCGGCGTCCACCTCGCGGCCGAGCATTTCGCTGCCGCGCGTACCCAGCCCGATACCCGAGGTGTACTCCTCCAGGGGCGCGCGTCCCGCGCCGAATCCGGTGTCGTCGCGACCGCGCAGCAGGTAGCCGATCTCGCCGGCTGCCCCATGCGCGCCGTTCAGGACCCGCCCGCCCAGCACGATCGCGGCGGCGATCCCGGTGCCGGCCGTGAGCAGGATCGCCGGGTCCGCGCCACGCAGTGCGCCCCAGCGGGATTCGGCGAGCGCGGCGGCCTTGGCGTCGTTGCCGACGGCGACCCGTCCGGGCTCCAGGCCCAGCCCGTCGCACAGCATCGTGGCCAGTGCCAGGTCCTGCCAGCCGGGCACATTGGGCGCGAGCAGGATCCGGTCGGGCAGCACGATCCCGGGGCTGACCGCGCCGACGGCCGCGCAGTGTCCGCCGGTGGCCGCGACGGTGTGCGCGACCAATTCGCGGGTCGCCGCCACCGCCCGTCGGACCGCCTGGACCGCGCCCTCGCGGGCGTCGGTGATCAACCGGTCGCTCGCCAGAACCGTGCCGTCCGGGCGGGCGGTGGCCAGCGCGATCTTGGTGCCGCCGAAGTCGATGCCGCACACGAATGCCTCGCCTGCGCCCGCGCCGGAACAGACGAATGCCTGCTCCGGCGCGGGCGCGGGGTCGGGAGTACCGGGGGTCCGGTCTCGGTGGAGCGCCGTCATGCGGGCTCCGCGACGTTGCCGACGACACCCGAACCGGCGACGCCCGCACCGGCGTCGGAGTCGGACCGGTTCAGGTATTCCTCGGTGATCTCGCGTGGACCGAACGGCCAGGTCCGCTCCACCTTGGCCCACACCAGGAACGCGGCGCAGCCCAGTGCCACCCATGCCAGCGCCCACTCGATCGGGTGGCGTCCGGGCGAGTTCTTGTCGGCGTAGCAGAAGATCGCGACCCAACCGACCAGCGAGACCAGGGCCGGCACCGGGTACAGCCACATCCGGTACGGCCGGTTCAGACCGGGTTGCCGGCGGCGCAGCACGATCAGTGCGGCGATCTGGGAAACCGCCTGCACGATCACCATCACCGCGGTGAGCAGCACGATGATCGTGTTGAAGTCGGTGTGGTTGCCGATCAGGAAGCCCGCCGCGGTGACCGCGCCCATGGTGAGCAGGCCCACCGTCGGGAAGCGGTGTCGCGGGTGCAGTCGGGCGAACTGTTTGAAGAACACCCGATCGCGGGCCGCGTCGAAGGGCACGCGCGAGCCGCCGAGCAGGCCGGCGAACACGGATGCGAAAGCCGTGATCAGGATCAGTACGGTCACCGTCTGGGCCGCGCCCTTGCCCCACGCCTTCTCCAGGACCAGCGAACCGATCGAGGAGGAGCCGGAGATGGTGTCGGTGTCGGTGACTCCGAGTACGCCGATCTGCATGATCAGGTAGATCGCCATGATGCCGACGATGGAGTAGACGATCGAACGTGGCAGTACCCGGCCGGGGCTCTTGATCTCGGCGCCGAGGTAGGCGGTGGTGTTGTAGCCGAGGTAGTCGTAGATGCCGATGTTGAGGCCGCCGACGAAGGCGAGCCAGAAGCCGGTGGTGCCCAGATCGAAGGCGCCGTCGGGGTAGGTGAAGGCCAGGTCCGCGTCGAAGTTGGTGTAGCACGCGATGATCACCGCGCCGACGCTGATCAGCATGACGACCCACATGATGGTGCTCAGCAGGCCGATCGACTCGATCTTGCGCCACAGCAGCAGGATTACCAGGACCACGACGCCGACGCCGACGAAGTCGCCCTCGGTCTGCGACATCGAGGGCCACAGGTATTGCAGGTACTGCACCATGCCCAGCACGCCGGTGGACATGATCAGCGGGATGAACAGGATCGCGGTCCAGACGAACAGGAACGGCATCAGCCGGCCGGTGCGGTACTGGAACGCCTCGCGCAGGTAGATGTACGTGCCGCCGGCGCCGGGCATGGCTGCGCCGAGTTCGGCCCAGATCAGCCCATCGGCGAGGGCGAGCAGGGCGCCGGCGAGAAAGCCGAGGATGGCCTGCGGGCCGCCGAAGGTGCCCACCATCAGCGGGATGGTGACGAACGGACCGATGCCGCACATCTGACTCATGTTGATCGCGGTTGCCTGGAACAGGCCGATCCGGCGGACGAATCCGCCGTCCGGCGTGGTCGCTCTTGGGCCGGCGCTCACCGTGAACCTCCAGAACAGGGGACCCCGGGGGACACCGGGGGTCGGAACGGGGGTGCGGAGGAAGGGACTTCGTGGTGCGATCCGGCGCCTGGCGCCGCCGGTTTGTAAAGTAAAATTCCTTAACTAATCCCCGTCAAGGGCGAGTCCCGATCCGGCCCACATCTTTGCCCTTCCATGGCCGTTACAGTGGCGCGAGCACCTCGACCACTGACGGAGAGCCGATGACCGCAGGTGGGATCCCACCGGAAAGCGACCCGCCCGCCGTGGCGCACTGGAACCGGGGCGTGCTGCGCAGCATCAACGAGCGCGTGCTCCTCGACCGGGTACGCGCCACCGCGCCCATCTCGCGCGCCCAACTCGCCCGAGACACGGGTCTGTCCAAGCCCACCGTGTCCACCGCGCTGGAGGCGCTGGAGCGCGCCGGGCTGGTCCGTGCGGTGGGGCTGGAGACCGGCGCGCGCGGTCGGGCCGCGCTGCTGTACGAACCCGATCCGACCGCGGGCTACGTCGTGGGTATCGACGTCGGCCGGTCGTGGATCCGGGTCGCGGTCGCCGACCTGGACGGCCGGTTGCTGGCCCGGCAGGACCGACACAACCGGGCCCGCACCTCGACGACCATGCTGGCCACCGCCACCGATCTGGCGCAGACCGTGGTGGCCGACGCGGGCCTGACGCCGACTGCCGTGGTGCACACGGTGATCGGCTGTCCGGGCGTGTACGACCGTGCCGCCGACCGGATCCGCTACGCGGTCAACCTGCCCGGGTGGGGTCGTCCGGGGCTGCGCGGGCGGATGGAGAGCGCACTGGGCACCACCGTGGACATCGTCAACGACGCCAACCTCGCGGCGCTGGGCGAGTACCACAGCGGAGCCGGCGTGGCCTGTCCGCTGTTCGTCTACGTCACCGTCGGAACCGGCCTGGGCATGGGCATCGTCGCCGACGGGCGGCTGTTCCCCGGGGCCTCGGGCGCGGCCGGTGAGATCGGCTTCCTGCCGCTGTCGCCGCGACCCTCGGACCGGGTCGGGCACGGGGCGAGCGCACCGGTGCCGCGCCGCGGCATGCTGGAGGACGCGGTCTCGGCCGACGCCGTGGTGCGCGGCGCCCGGGCGCTGGGCATGACCGGGCCGCTTACCGCGAAGGGCGTCTTCGACGCGGCGCGGCGCGGGGTGGAGCCGGCCGCCGGCGCGGTGCGACACGAGGCGCAGCGACTGGCGCACGTGGTGGCCGCGGTCACCGCGGTGCTCGATCCCGAACTCGTGGTGCTGGGCGGCGGGATCGGCGCGAACGCCGATCTGCTGATGGGCCCGATGACCACCGCGCTGCACGAGTTGACCCCGCTGCGGCCACGGGTGGTGGCGAGCGGCCTGGGCGAGGAGGCGGTCCTGTTGGGCGCGGTCGCCACGGCGGTGTCCACGGCCCGGGAGCGGGTCTTCGCCCACCACGCGCAGGGCTAAAGTCTTCAAGCCCCCGTCCGGCTCCGCGGCGTTCGGTGGCGGGCATCGGGCAAGCTCATCCTCGGGTGGGTGTGGGTCGGCGGGCCACCTCGCCGAGGCGGCCGATCAGGGTGCGCAGCACCCGGGTCCGGCCCTGGTCGGCCCTGCTCGCCGACCACCGACAAGACGATCAGCCGGTCCGCCGCGGCGACCGCTTCGGCCGGCGCTCGGGTGCGGTGGGGGCGCGCAGGACGTGGAGGCCGGCGGTTTTCGGGTTGCGAGGACCGCCCCGGGCTCCGAGGAGCGCTCCGGGGTGTTGTCCTTCACCGGCACGCGCCCGCGCCGGGCTGAGCACGCGCGGCATCGGCGCCGGCGACCGGGTCGCGCTGCTGTACGGCAACGGCGACTGGATCGACTACGCGACCGCCTACCTGGGCGTGCAGCGGGCCGGCGCGGTCGCGGTGCCGATGTCGGATCGGCTCGCCCCCGCCGAGGTGCGACACCTGCTCAGGCACAGCGGGGCCGCGGCCGTGCTGCACCGCGCGGAACTGACCCCGCCGGATGCCGGCACCGGCGCTTGGAGCGCACCGGTCGAGGACATCGAGACCTACCCCGGCCGCGAACTCCCGCCGCCCGCGCCCGGCGACCTCGCCCAGATCCTGTACACCTCCGGCACCACCGGCACGTCCAAGGGCGTGGCCGCCACGCACGCCAACCTCGTCCACGGCTGCACGCTGGACGCGCGCCGGCGCCCGCTGGGGCACTCGGCGCACTTCCTGCACGCGTTCCCGGTCGGCACCAACGCCGGGCAGACCATGCTGATCAACGCGCTGGACGCGAAGGCGACCGCGATCGCAGCGCCGCGCTTCACCCCCGGCCACTTCGCCCGGCTGATCGAACGGCACACGGTCGGCAGCGTGTTCGTCGTCCCGGCGATGGCGATCGAACTGCTCGCCGCGGAACGGGTGCGGCGCTGCGACCTCTTCGGTGTGCGGCTGCTCGGCTCCACCGCCGCCGCCCTGCCGCAGAGTGTCGCGCTGGGCCTGTCCCGGCTGTTCCCGCAGGCCCGGATCGTCAACTACTACACCTCCACCGAGGCCGCGCCCGCCCAGACCACGATGCTCTTCGATCCCGAACACCCCGACTCGCCCGGGCGGCCCGCGTCGCTGCGCGACCTGCGGGTGACCGACGACGCGGGCCGGGTACTGCCGGTGGGCGAGACGGGTGAGGTGTGGCTGCGCTCGCCGACCACGCCCAGGTCCTACTACGGCGAGAACGCCGATTCCGGGGTGTTCTCCGGGCGTTGGGTGCGGATGGGCGATCTGGGCCACCTGGACGCGGACGGATTCCTGTACCTGGTCGACCGCGAGCGGGACGTGATCAAGTTCGGGGCCCACAACGTCTCCACGTTGCAGGTGGAGCACGCCCTGCACGAGCATCCGGCGGTCATCGACGCGGCCGCCTTCGGCGTTCCGCATCCCGTGCTCGGGATGACCGTCGCGGCGGCGGTGGTACCGCTGGGCAATCTGACCGCGACCGAGCTGCGAGTGTTCCTGATGGAGCGTCTCGCCGCACACGAACTGCCCGGACGGTTGCTGTTCCGGGAATCCCTGCCGCGCAACGAGGGCGGCAAGATCCTCAAGCGTGAGCTGCGCCGGCTCCTGGACGACGAGGTCCGACCATGACTGTCACCAACGAGCAGACCCCCCGACGACGGAGGGCGAAGGCGTCCGACCCGCCGCTCCACCGCCTGCCGAGTTGCCCTTCGCGCCGCTGTGCGCCGCCCAGTTGGGCGTATGGGTGACCGAGCGCACGCTGCCCGCCGAGTCCGCCCATCACCTCTCGGTGCTGCTGCGCTTGGACGGCCCGCTGGACGTGGCCGCGCCGGCGGCCGCGTGTGCGGCCACCGTCGCGCGCCACC
>NZ_JBEXCV010000260.1:0-7566 GCF_040605455.1 Embleya sp. NPDC005575
GCCACCGCCCCGGGACGAGGGGCGGTGGCCGCTGCCGTGTGCGAGTGGGGGCCTGCGGCCGGAAGGTGAGGGCGGGTGAGTCGGTCCCATCCGGGAGGCGGGCTGTGCCACACGCCCGAGGGGTTCGCCGGGTCGCCGTCGTCGTCGCGGACCCACACCCCGAGCAGGGCGTGGGGGGCTCTGTCCCTCGTGGAGTCGACGAGCACGACGATCGGGTGCAACGCCGCCTTGAGGCAGGCTCCCGCCATGATCCAGGGCAAGGTCCGGGCACGTGCCCCGGCCGGGGGCCACAACACCTCGCCGGGTTCGCGGATCGCCTGCCGGTCGGTGTCGTCGGTGGGTTCCTCGTGGTCTTACAGGACACCGTGCGCCGCCAACGCTTCGTAGACGCAGCGCAGTTGGGTGATCCGGCTGTCCAGGAGGGCGGCGGGTGGCAAGTCACGGACCAGGCCCGCGACCTCGTCCGGCACGACGTATCGGGCGAGTGCGGCGTCGTCATCCGTCAGGCTCCAGGTGGGCCATTCGCTCACTGGGCGACCCCCGCCACCAGGTCACGCCCGGTCAGGTCGCCGGCGCCGGGGACGGCCTCGGGGCAGGGCATCGCCCGCGTGACGACGCGGTCAGGCGGGCTGCCACAGCTCGACTTGATTGCCCTCGGGGTCGGTGACCCGGCCGAATCGACCGACGCCCTCCATGTCCTGCGTCTCTTCGGCCACGTCCGCTCCCTTGGCGCGCAATTGCGCGAGCATCGCATCCAGGTCGCGGACCCGAAAGTTGAGCATGGTCTGCTGGGCGCGGGAGCCGAAGTAGTCGGTCTCGGACTCGAACGTCGCGAACACCGTCGGCCCGGCTTCCTGACGCCACAGGCCGTTCTCCTCGGCGTCCAGGCCCAGGCAATCGCGATACCACGCGCCCAGGGCCGCCGGGTCGGCGGACCGCATGAAGTATCCTCCGATTCCAAGCACACGTTCCATGCCGCCATCTTGCCAGGGCGGCGACCGGGCGGGCCGGCGCCACACCATCGCCCGCCTCACTTCCCGTCTCAATCGCGGGGGAACTCGTAAGCCGTCCGCGCGGTTTGATTCCCCTCGGCCGCGATCTCGCCGAAACGCGAAACGAACGACGGCCGTTCGGCCGGCGTGATGATGCGGATGCGGTCGAGGTCCGTCACGGCGGGACACCCGCTCTGTCGGGCACCACTGCGGGTAAGGAGCGCCGGGCGTGGCACCGCTACGCCGTCAACGGTTCGGCCGAGACGGCAATGGGTGCGCCGTCCACCTTTGTCGGCGGATTCCCTCGACACGCAGTGCTGCTGCCGAGCTGTTCGGGTGGGTGTGCCGTCAGACGGTGCAGCCGTAGCTCTGGTAGATGGGTTTGATGATGGACTGGGCCTGGACCGTGGTCTTGATGGTGACGTTGCCCCACGGGCAGTGATACACCACCGTCGTCACGACAGGTGGTGGTGGTGGTGGTGGTGGTGCGGCGTGCGCTGTTGTGCCGACGCCGAACGCGCTCAGACCGATGGCGGCAATGACGACCGCGAACTTGCTCTTCACGACGCCTCTCCTTCGCGGGCACGACTCACGAGCAGGTTCGGTGGACCTCAGGAAATGTTCTACGAGGTTCGGGTCGGCTCGTGGTCAGATTGACAGGAGCCTCCGCACGCGGGCTCGCCGACGGTCGGACGGTTTCTGCGGCTTCCTTGGTGGTCGGACCGACCGGTCAAGGATCGAGAGCGGGGAGATCTTCGCCTCGATGGCGATGCGTGCTCCGACCCCTTCAGCCTACGCCGAGGCGCCGATGGCCGTCCGGCAGCACGTTGTCGACATCAAGCGCCGCGAAGGTCGCATCAAGCGCCACGAAAGCCGCGCACATGGTGTGACCCCCGGTCGCAGCACATCACCCAGGCGCCCGCCCGAGACGATCGCGGCCCGACCGCCGGCAAGCCGCCGACGGCGGGTGACACCGAGCGTGGCCGCGAAGAAGGGACGTCGGCCCGATCTCAGACCCACTGAGACACGACGTCGGGCAGGACTTCGATCAGGAGTGTGCGGTGTGTCGGCGTCGAGGTCGTAGTCGATGTTCGCGTGCAGGTTCAGGCTGAGCGCGCAGACCCGACTGCCTTCGGCACCGGTGTCCCGCGAAAGAGACGGTTTTCCCGGATCGCCGGCACGTCTCCCCCCGAAGCGGAGCGGGAGCCCTGCCGCGGCCCCTCCCGGTCGACGCCCGTGACACCCGATGACGGCTCACGGCGACCGATGAGGCCGATGAGGGCTGACCACGGCCGGGTGGTCCCAGTCTTTCTGCTCCCGACCGCCGAAGCACCAGTCGTGGACCTCGATGCTCTCGTACAGGCCGGCCAGGGCATACGGCCCCTGGGCCAACAGGCGCTCCGCGGTCGTGCGGTCCGGCAGTTCGGCCAGGATCGCGGTGCCCAGCCATTCCTCGGTGTCGTCGTCGGAGAGCAACGGCCCGCAGGCGATCAGGTTTTCACCGTGGTCACCGTCGGTCAGCAGGCGCAACCGCTCCTCGTGCGACCGGTCATCGATGGCAGTCGTGCCGGCCTTGCCGTGACCGAGGATCAGGAAACGCGGGTGGCCTTCCGAACCCCCCTTGAAGTCCCACATCTTCCGGCCGAGCATGTTGCGCCAACGCCGGATGAGCACCTCTTCCTCGTAGACCCCCGCCCGGTGGTTCGGCTCGTC
The DNA here is from genome assembly GCF_040605455.1 of Embleya sp. NPDC005575. NCBI lineage: Bacteria > Bacillati > Actinomycetota > Actinomycetes > Kitasatosporales > Streptomycetaceae > Embleya > Embleya sp. NPDC005575. Next base: position 2,706 of record NZ_JBEXCV010000260.1, read on the forward strand.
GAACGCGAACACCCGCGCGGCATCGGCGTCCGGCAGGTCGACGATGTGAATGCTGCCGGTCACCGTCTCTCCGTCGGGAGCGAACGTCGGCCCGCGGGCGATCATCCCCTCGGCGTACCCGTCCATGAACGACCAATGGGCTTCGAGAAGTTCGTCACGCAACGCCCTGGTTCCCGGTTTGTCGCGACAGTAGAAGAGATACTCCATGCCGACCCCCATGAGTGACGCCGTCGTCGGCACGCACAGTACGAGAGACCGCCCGCCCTGTCGATCGACGCGAAGCCCTTGGTCCGATTCACGGATGCCCGCGACCCCGGTCCCGCGAGGCCGCCGCTCGGCGGATCCACCTTCGAGATCCTCGGCTCCGGCCGGCGAGGGCCCCGGCCCGAGCCGAGAACGTACGACGTGGTCGTGAAGCGAGCGCCTCCACGGCGCGATACTTTGCCCGCTTCGGCGAAGAGTGTGGCGCGCGGCTCCCCTCGGAAAGTGAGCTGCGCTATTGCATATCAGCCCTTTCGCACCTTCGGCGGCTTACTGTCGTATATGTGAGTGATGACAGTTACATCGCATCCGGTGACGGGGTGTCTCTGGACCAGGTGCTCAGTGGGACGGTGCAGCGTACGGGGGCGTTGGCAGCGGGCGTGTACCTGCTCTCGGCGGACGAGCCGGTGTTGTACCTGACGGCGGTGTGTGGGCTGCCGGTGATGGTGACGGCACCGTGGCGACGGGTAGCGGTGTCGACCACTGGGCCGCTGTCCGAAGCGGTGCGGGAGGATCACCTCGTGTGGGTGGGGCGGCAGGAGGACATGGCCCGCCTGTATCCGAACACCGCGGCCGCGCTGCCGTATCAGTTCGCGCTGGCCTTCGCCCCACTGCACGGTGTTCGCCGGTGGGGGGCACTGGTGCTGGTGTGGCTCCGGAACCGCCCGCCCTCGCTGACCCGCCGTGAACGCGGGCACATCTTGTCCAGCGCGAGCCGCATCACGCGGGTTCTGGACCAGGCGCCTGCTCCCTTGAGCATTCCTGATCAGCCGCGAGCCGTGCCCCTGCTCCGACCAGCTCCGGACCCGGCACAGACCGGGCTCGCCGCCGCCGACCTGCTGCAGCGGCTGCCCGTCGGCGCCCTGAGCTTCGACCTGCAGGGCCGCATCACCTACCTCAACGACGCCGCCGCTCGGCTGCTCGGCCGCAGCGTCGACAGCCTCCTGGGCACCCCGCCGTGGCAGGCCGTGCCCTGGCTCGACGCCCCGGTCCACGAGGACCACTACCGCACCGCCGTCTTCAGCCGCGAGCCTGTCGCCTACACCGCGCTGCGCCCGCCCGACCGCTGGTTCGACATCCGGCTCTACCCTGATGACAGCGGCATCAGCGCGCTCATTTCCCCCAACCTCCGCCGGCCGCCGGCGGAGGCCCCACCGCCCCGCACCCCGGTGGACCTGGGCGCCTCACCGGAGGCAACCGGCAGGGGGCGGATCCACCAGCTGATCCACCTGGCGGCCGGTTTGAGCCAGACCGTCACCGTGGCGGACGTCATCAACATGGTCGCCGACCAGATCGTGCCCGCCTTCGGCGCGCAGGGCATGGTCATCTCCGCCGCCGACGCCGGACGCCTGAGGATCATCGGGCACCGAGGCTACGACCCACGCACCGTCGCCCGCCTGGATGGCCTGCCCCTGGACACCGACAGCACCCCCGCCGGCCGCGTCCTGCGAAGCGGCACCCCGGCCTTCTTCGCCGACCGCGCCGAGATGGCCCGCGCCCACCCGCAAGCACCCGCCCTCAGTGGCAAACAGGCCTGGGCTTTCCTGCCCCTGGTGGTCTCCGAGCGCCGCGTCGGCTGCTGCGTCCTGTCCTATGACCATCCGTACCCCTTCAGCGCGAGCGACCGCGCCGTCCTGGTGTCACTGGGCGGGCTCATCGCCCAGGCCATGGACCGCGCCCTCCTGTACGACGCCAAGCACGACCTCGCCCACGGCCTGCAGCAGGCCCTTCTGCCGGTGACCCTGCCCATCATCCCCAACCTCGCCGTGGCCGCCCGTTACCTGCCGGCCGCCCACGGCATCGACATCGGCGGCGACTTCTACGACCTGATCCGCCTCGGCGACACCACCGCCGCCGCCGTCATCGGAGACGTGCAGGGGCACAACATCAACGCCGCGGCCCTGATGGGCCAGGTCCGCACAGCCGTCCACGCCACCGCCGGCGCACTGCCCGGCGAAGTCCTGGCCCGCACCAACCGCGTCCTGATGGATCTGGAAACCGACCTGTTCGTCTCCTGCCTGTACATCCACATCGACCTCGCCGAGCGACGCCTGCACCTGGCCGGCGCGGGACATCCGCCCCCGCTTCTACGCAGCCCCACCCCCGCACCGCGAACCGTCGCGGTCGAGATGGAGCCCGGCCCCTTGCTCGGCATCAACCTGTGCACCGCGGCCGACTACCCGGTCACCACCGCTGCACTGCCCGCGGGATCCCTCCTTGCTCTCTACACCGACGGCCTCGTGGAAACCCCCGACACCGACATCACCGACTCCATCACAGCCCTTGCCGACCACCTCAACAGGAACGGCGACCTGCCGCTCGACGACCTGGCCGACAGCCTCCTCCACCACGCCGGCCTTCAGCACACCCGTACCGACGACATCGCCCTGCTCCTCCTGCGCGGCCGGTAGCTGCCGACGCATCGACGAGGAGGTCGGCAACGCGCACGCCCCTCGCACGGCCACGGCCGCCGGCACCGGTCGGCGCGCCGGGACACCGGGTGGGCGCCGCTGCTCGCCCGGGGTGCCGATTCGACTATTTCCCCTGGCCAAGTAGCTTGTGCGGCAACGCCCTTGGGTGCGTTCGTCGAGGTCCGGGAAGGAGTCCCTGGTAGGGTCCGCCGAGGGTTTCGCGACGCGATGGAGAGGGTTCATGAAGCTGCTCCCGCTGTTCCTCCGGCGGCCGATCGAGGCGGTGTACGAGCGTCGACTGGCCACCACGCTGGTGGGACTGCCACGCCCACAGCACGTCGGGATCATGCTCGACGGCAATCGGCGCTGGGCCCGGCAGGCGGGACACGCGGACGTCCGGGAGGGGTATCGGGCAGGGGGCGCCAAGGCGACCGAGTTCCTGGGCTGGTGCACCGCGGCCGGAATCGAGCACGTGACCCTCTTCATGCTCTCCGACGACAACCTCGGTCGTCCTGCGGAAGAGCTCGGCCCGCTGATCGAGATCATCGAGGAAACCGTCCGGGACATCACGGCCGAAGGCCGTCCCTGGGAGGTCCAGGTGATCGGTTCGCTCGACATGCTGCCCGGCGCCGGCGCCCGGGTGCTCAAGGAGGCCACCGCCGCGACGGTGGGGCGCGGCGGGCTCAAGGTGGACGTCGCGGTCGGCTACGGCGGCCGTCGGGAGATCGTCGACGCGGTGAAGAGCGCCTTCGAGGCGCACATGGCGGCCGGTGGCGACCCGGCCGAACTGGTCGCGCGGTTCGAGATCGAGGACATCTCCCGGCACCTGTACTCGCCGACCGCCGCACACACCGACTTCATCATCCGAACCTCAGGCGAGCAGCGGTTGTCCGGCTTCCTGCTCTGGCAGTCCGCGTACGCCGAAATGCACTGGGTGGACTGCTACTGGCCGGCGTTTCGCCACGTGGACTTCCTACGCGCACTGCGCTCGTACGCGAGCCGCGAGCGGCGATTCGGCAAGTGACCCCGCCGACCCCGGAGCGGGCGGCCGGGCGGCGGGCCGCGCCACCGCCGGCACGACGCCCCGACCCGATCCGCCGGGCCGGGACGTCGCGTTCGTGGGGTGATCAGCCGTGCGGGAACGTCGTCTTCGCCGGGCGGATCAGGTCGTCCGCGTAGTTCGTGATCAGGTCCAGGTTGCGGTCGGCCAAGTGGTCGAAGACCTGGGGGACGTTCGACCCCGGGGTCAGCGACGCCAACGCGCGTTCCGGGTCCAGGCGGGCCGAGACCCAACCCTCGTGCGAGGAGCCGCGTGCGACGACCTCGGCGCCCGGGGTGACGATCATCGAGTTGCCGAAGTACAGCACGCCTGCCGGGTCGCTGCCGGTGGCGTTGGCGCCGATCACGTAGACGTGGTTGTCGTACGCCCGTGCCCGGCACGTCAGTTCCCACAAGTCGGCGGAGCGCAGCAGGGCCGACGGGCGGCAGATGACCTCCGCGCCGTGCACCGCCTGGATCCGGCTCAGCTCCGGGTAGTCGCCGTCGAAGCAGATGATCATGCCGATCCGGCCCAGGTCGGTCTCCACCACGCTGACGTACTCGCCCGGCGTCACCCAGCCGCCGCGCGAGCGCAGTTCGGGCCCGAACGGGTGGGTCTTGCGGTAGACGCCCAACACCCGGCCGTCCGGTCCGGCCAGCACGGACGAGTTGTACACGACGCCCCGGTCGTCACCGCGCTCGTACGTGCCCCACACCAGGTGCACGCCCAATTCCCGGGCCCGCTCCTGGAACGGCTCGGTGAGCGCGCCGGGGATGTCGTCGACCAGGTCCCACAACTCCTCGGCGCCCAGCGCCGGGGTGAAGCCGGTGGTCACGCTCTCCGGCAGCACCACCAACTCGGCACCGGTGGACTCGACGCAGCGGGTCACCCAGTCCAGCGCGTGGGCGATGTTCGCCTCGACCACCGCCGCCGTGAGCGGTCCGGGCCGGGGGACGACCTGGACGGCCGCCGCCGTGAACGCACGCATGGTGTTGCTCCCTTCCCAGATGAGTGGATCAGCGACGACGGGCGATCACGCCGCCGACGATCGCGCCGAGCAGGGCCACCGCCGCGCCGAACAGCGCGCCCTTCGCGAAGTCGTCGCCGAGCGAGGAGGCCGGGGCCGCGTACGCGGCAGTGGCCGGCGCGG
>NZ_JBEXCV010000261.1:0-7418 GCF_040605455.1 Embleya sp. NPDC005575
AGGCCGGCGAGGCCCGGGAGGAACTCCGCGTCGTCGACGTGGCACAACTGCTGTTGCAGTCCGTGCAACTCCCCGAACCACCGGCGGCCGAGGAGGCCGAGCCGGAGGACGCGGCGGAGCCGGAACCGGTGAAGTAGCCGCAGCCTGCGGCGTACCGCGCGTTGGCGGCGCGGCTTGCAGCCCTCATCTCCCGACCGTCGTCGGGGGATGAGGGCTTCGTGGGTTCACGGCGGCGCGGGCAACGGGTGGGCTACGCCGACTACATGGTCGACCCGGCCCTCCCGGTCGGCGGCATGTGCCGGCCGCTCGGCCCGGCGGCGGCCTCGGCCGTGGCGAGCAGTTCGGCCACCGTGCCGGTGAAGTCGGGCAACATCGCGTACGCGGCCACCCACGCGTCGGGCGGCGGGGCACCGGTATTCGGCCAACGGCGGCAGCGGCCGACTCCGGCGCGTCGCGTGCTGGGCGGTCCCGCAGCCGGAGGGCGGGCGGTTCTGCGGCGCGGATCGGAACGCACCCCGGGAGTCGGGCAACTGATGGTTTGTGCCGGTTGGCGCGGGCGAGCAGGCCGGCTGATTTGCCGCCTTTTTCTTACCGGGACCGGGCCCTAAAGTCGTCTTCACGGCTGGTGACGATGTGATCACGCAAACGTGACGGATCGTCAGCATCCTGGGGGGCGACCGTGATTCCCGCGTCACGCCGGGGCTGATGGTCGGAGGGGGAGGGGCGCTCGACGATTCCGTGCGACGGCGTTGTGGGCGATTCTCGACGGGAGGGGCGCGTCGAGGTCGCGGGCAGGCGTCGAGGGTTGTCCCGCAACGCTTTCGAGGCCGGTATGCCGGGTGGCGTACCGCCTCGGAGCCGTTGCTTCGGAATCGAAAGGCGCACCGAGGTGTACGGGTCCGGCGGCGCGCGCCGCCGGACCCCTACACCTGTGTCGGAGGGGTCGCGACCCCGACCGGGCCGCGCGATCATGACGTCGGGGTGTGCAAAATCCCCACGCCCTGACTGTGACGAACCCCCTCGACGCCGTTCACTCGCCTGACTCGTATGTCCGGAGCCTGCCGGGTTCCCAAGTCCCGTCGGTGGGCTCGGGTACGGTGCCGCGATGACGGAATTCGTATTGGTCGCAGGTGCCTGGTTGGGGTCGTGAGGCGTGGGACGAGGTGGTTCCGGACCTGCGGGCGGCGGGCCATCACGTCGGCCGGGTCCGGCCGCGATCCGGGCGTGGTCACGACGGGGCCTCCGTCGGCTTCGAGGCGAGGGCGGTCGTGGTGGTGGGCGTGTCGGGTGCGCGGTCGGCGAGGCGCTGCGAGTGGGCGGAACGCGGTGTCGGCCACGGCCGCGCCGGCGGTTGCTCCCGGGTCAGGCCGGTCAGAACGGCGTCGATCAGCCGCTCCGCCTCCCGATCGACGGCGCGCAGGCCGTCGAGGTGTACCAGGCCGTCGGTGAGCAGCGTGGCCAGCCCGTGTACGGCTGCCCAGACCACGAATTCGGCTCCGGGGCGGGCGGCGGAGGGCAGTTCGCCGGTGTCGACGAGCCGGTCCAATTCGGCGGCGAGCACGTCGTGGGGGTGTGGTGAGATCGGTGTGCGCAGGTCGGTGTGACCAGCGGCGAAGGCCAGCCGGGCGACCGCCGGGTCCTCCAACGCCCAGCGCACGTAGCTGCGGCCGTAGGCGATCAGGCGCCGGTGGCGATGGTCGCCGGACGCACGGTGGGCGGCCCGGCGCAGCCGCTCGCCCAGGCGCGCGATCACCCGTTCGGACAGGGTGCGCACGAGTGCGTCGCGTGAGTCGAAGTGATGATAGGCGGCGCTCGGGCTGACCCCGACGCGGGCTGATGCCTCGCGCAACGACCAGCCGTCGACCCCTCGTTCGCGCACGAGTGCCTCGGCGGCGTCGAGCAGCGCGGCGCGCAGCTCCCCGTGGTGGTATCGCTCTTTGCTCACCCGTACATCTTAACAGTGCTCAGATGTACGGATGCGGTTCGGTGCTATGGTCCCCAGGTCGTCTGATCGGCACAGGAGTGGTGCGCGGTGGGGTCGGTGTCGGTCAGCGGGTCCGGGATCGCCCGGGCCGTGGCCCGGTGGGCGGCGCTGGGGGCAGGCTCCGTTCGATGGCGGCGACGCGTTCGAGCGCGCGGTGAATTTCAGCCGCCTCCCGTCGATACGTCGCGAGCGCCTGCGGGATGACGTGCACGGGAACCCGGTCCTTGAGCTCCCTGCGCAGGTCGGAGTAGCCCTGGCGAAGCTCGGCCAGCTCGGCCAGGAGGTGGTGCCGGGCCAGGCGTACCAGCAGCGCCGGGTGGCGGCGCAGCACCTCGTGGTTGCGGTAGCCGGGTGGGCAGACCTCGTACAGCGCCTCCGCCGTGCGCGGATCCAACCCGGCCGGTGCGGAGGCGGGCTCGGGCCCGCGTGCGGGTTCCCCCGAGGGTTGGGTGCCGAGTCTGGCCTTTTGGCGCGCGACGTCGAACCGGCTGGGCAGCTCCCAGGACGGTGTGGCATCGGCGGTGTCGTTCATATGTTCGAATTATCGCATCTCGGATACCCCTCTCGGCAACCGGAACGGGAAGCCGAGGCAGCGAACGGTCCGGAATCGGGCGAGCGACACGGTCACCCCGGCCCGACCGCGCACCGGCGAACACGAGCACTGTCCAGGCGGGAGTGGGTGCATTGGCGCACTCCGGTGGTGGTCACTGGTCACGCAGGTCGACGAGGGTGATGCCGCACGCACGGCGAAGCGCACGCAGCCGCAGCCCGACCGCGTCGAGCACGTCCTGCCTGGCACGGTCCGTGGGGCCGGCTTGCCGAAACGGCAGGGATCGTCGCCATCGTCGGTCGGCGATCCGGCGGTCGCCGAGCGGGTCCGGCACCAGTCGACGGCCGGCTCACGGCCCTGGCCGCCGGCTGCGCCGACCCGACCCGACCCGACCCGACCCGACCCGGAGACCCGCCGCCTGTCGGCCGACGAGGTCTTCCCGCGCCAAGCCGAGGTCACCACCGTCGATGCCTGGACCGGGACTCTCGGCTGATCGAGCCCGGGCGCCGCCGGCGGTGGGCGCATCGATGCCCCCACCGCACGGCGACTCGATGCGCCCGCCGCCGGTGACCTGGTCAGCCGGCGATCGGGACGAGCAGAACGGGGGCGTCGGCGTGGTGGAGGACGGCGTGGGTGACGCGGCCGAGGTTGGGGCCGAAGCGGCCGGTGTTGCGGTGGGCGGCCAGTACGACCAGCGTGGCGTGGGCGCTCGCGGTGACCAGGGCGTGGGCGGGAGTGTCGATGGCGATGTCCTCGATGACGGTCACGTCCGGATACTTCCCGCGCAGCGCCGCGAGGGCGGCGGTCAGGGTGGCCTGGGCGGCCTCGCGCCAGTCGTACAAGGCCGGGGCGTAACCGGCGCTGCCCGCCATCATGGCCGGGTAGCGCCACACGTGCAGGGCGCGCAGCGGGAGGCCCTGGGACTGGGCCTGGGCGAAGGCGGCCTCCAGCGCGGGGGCGCAGTCGTCGTCGGATACGCCGACCACGATCGGCTTCGCCGCATCCTTGTCGCTCGTGTCGTGATCGGGGTGGACGACCAGCAGCGGGCAGCGGGTCACGGCCGAGACGGGCAGGCTGACCGAGCCCAGCAGCAGGCCGGCGAAGCCACCCAGGCCCCGGCTGCCGACCACGAGCAGAGCGGCTCGGTCGCTCGCGGCCTCCAACGCGTCGATGGCGTTGGCGAATTCGACGGTGGTGCGGATCGACAGATCGGGGTGGCGCAGCCGGGCACGTTCGGCGCCCCGGTCGACGATGTTGCGGGCTTCCTCGCGTAGTTGTTGCCCGAAGCGGTCGTCGGCGTGGCCGAGTTCGACCCATTCGAGCGCGTGCAGCACCTCCAGGGTGGTGTGCCGGCGCAGCGCCTCGTCCGCGGCCAGGTCCACGGCCCGGTCCGCGCCGGGCGAGCCGTCGAAACCGACGACGACGTGTCCGCGCGGGGAAGTCGGCTGGGAGGTCGAACCGGTTGAGTCGGCTGCCTGGTTCACGGCGATCCCTTCGGTGTCTCGGCGGCCCCGGTGGGCCGGCCTGTGATCAGTCTTCGTCGTCGTGCGGACCGGGCCCAGGGCCGGATGTCCCGCTCCGGGTGAGCCGGTCGACCCGGCCGACCGGGCCGACCCGGTCGGCGGCGATCGGTGGCGGGGAGTGCGTACCCCGCGTGCGTGGGTGCCGAATCCACCGGGCGGGGCCGGGACGGGCCGGCCGGGCGGCTCGGGTGGCGGGCGCCGCCCCCACACCGGAGTGGGCGGACCCGAGGGCCTCGGGACGGCGGACCGGATCGCGGTGTCGGGAACGGCTCGGAGCCGGCCCGGTGTCGCCCGCCGGTCCAGGACGGCGCCGGCATCCGGGGCCGGCCCGAACGAGCAGGTACGGCCGAGGGGTTCCGCGTGTTCGCGGAGGTTGGCCGGGCCGCGCTGTCACGGGTGTGGTCGGCCGGCGGGCCGAGACCGTCATCGCGCACGCGCACCCGTACGTCCTCGACTTCGGCTTGGATGCACCTCGCCGGGGCGTGGCGGGCGGCGTTGGCGAGTATCCCGCGCAGGACGGCGACGACGGGGCGGCCGTCGGGTTCGGTACGCGGGTGTCCGGCAGTCCGTCCACGCACAGGGTTGCCGCGAAGCCCAGGCTCGGACGGACCGCGTCGACTTCGCGTAGGCAGCGTGAGCGCAGGCCGGTACCGGTGCCCCGGCCGCCGGCCTTGAGGCGGAAGACGGGAGCGGATGACCTTGCTCGCACCGGACGCCCGGCCACCCACCGGGCGCGGGCTGACGGTCGATCGGCGTGGGGGCGGGCCGACCGGCCCCGATCGTTCGGGACTTCCGGCCCTGTTCGGCGGGCCTCCCGGCCCCGAGACTGAGTGCGCGTCGACCCGACCGGGTGCGCGTTCGCAACCGTCGGGGAGCACAGCATGGAAGCCGGCCTCACCACCGAAGCCGTCGCCGGAGCACGGCTTCCGCGCGACACGGGCGCCGCGAGCATCCCTGTGCCGAAGCCGACGAGCGGGCAACCGGACGCCAGGATCCGGGTGTTCCTCTTGGACGACCACGAGATCGTCCGGCGTGGCCTGGCCGACCTGCTCGGGGCCGAACCCGACATCGAGGTGGTCGGCGAATCGACGTCCGCGCAGGAGGCGATGCGGCGAATACCGGCGCTGCGCCCGCACGTGGCGATCCTGGACGGGCGCCTGCCCGACGGCAGCGGGGTCGACGTCTGTCGCGTGGTGCGCTCGTCCTTCCCGGAGATCAACGCGTTGATCCTGACCTCGTACGACGACGAGGACGCGCTGTTCTCCGCGATCATGGCCGGCGCGGCCGGCTACGTCCTCAAGCAGATCCGGGGCAACGATCTGGTGCGCGCCGTACGGGAGATCGCCGCCGGCCGGTCGCTGCTCGATCCGGCGGTCACCGCGAAGGTGCTCGAACGCGTGCGTACCGGATCGGTGGAGGACCCGCGGGTCGCCTCGCTCTCCGACCAGGAACGTCGGATCTTCGACCTGGTCGCGGAAGGTCTGACCAACCGGCAGATCGCCGAGCGCATGCACCTCGCGGAGAAGACCGTCAAGAACTACGTGTCGACCATGCTGCACAAGCTGGGCTTCGAACGCCGCGTCCAGGCGGCCGTGTTCGCCGGCACGCTGCCACGCCGCTCCTGCGACTGAGCGAACCGGCGGCAGCCCGACCCGACGTCCTCAGTCCCCGATGGTGGCGTTCCGGTGGTGCCCACGAAGCCGGCCGTCTCGTTGACCCCACCGCCGGTGAGCACCTCGCGGTCGCGCATCCCGCGCCCCCTTGCAACGTCCCGCATGCGCGCTGTCACGCCCTGCATTCGCTCGGCCCGGGCGGCAGGGCGAGGGATGTCGTCGGCGCAGCCCGGGCGGGCCCGGCGCGGATCACTGCGAGTCGCTGTCCCCCGGTGGCGGGCGGCCGGGCACGACGAGCACGGGTCGTTCGGCGTGCCCGGCCAGTTCCCTGGCGACAGACCGCTCCAACCAGCGATGCAGCAGGGTCCCGGGGCCCGTACCGGGCCCGCCGACGACGATCATGAGCGCGTCGCAGTCGTGCGCGATCGCAGCGATCCGATGCAGCGCATCGCCCGTTTCGTCGGCGTAGGACCACTCGCCCGCAAAGTCGGCCAGGGTTCGTTCCACATCCGCGCGATGCCCGGCGAGGGCGTCGCGCAGGTGTCGGGCCTCCAGGTCGGATCCGGCGAGATCGGGATCGCTCGGATAGTCCGTGGAGTCCACCACGTGCACGACCCGCAGTCGAATCCGCAGGCGCCCGGCCAGGTCGGCGGCGAACACCAGGGCCGCACCGCTGCGCGCGTGCGTTTCGAAGCCGACGACCAGGTCACGCGTGGCCGAGTCGTCGCCCGACGGTGCCAAGTGTGCGGCGTCCTCGCCCGATGGTGACATGTGCGCCTCCTACGAGCGGCAAAGGAGGGCCCGGGCACGAGCGAGCCCTTCCGGCCAGTGTCGACCCGACACCTCCGGACCCGCAACGCGCACGGGCGCAAGCGCGGCCGTGCGTACCGGCCGCACACCGACTGGGCGTGGCGGTGTGTGTGGGGGTGTGACCCGGATCTCTTTTCGGTGCCGATGAGTCCGGCGGGTCGGGGCGGTCATATCGGCAAGAAGGACGGCAGGGGCCGAGCGACCCGGGCGATTCGCCGGGAGTGGGCGCTCTGTCACAATCCGATATCCACGGTCATGATCATGCTCATGATCCGACGAGAGGACGCGAGAAGATGAGCGACGTCGTGAAGGGCCCTGCCGCCTACTTTCCTTCGATCGAGAAGAAGTACGGCCGGCCCGTCTCGGAATGGCAGGGCCTGATCCGGTCCTCGCTGCTGACCAAGCACATGGAGCTGGTTACCTGGCTCAAGACCGAGCACGGCCTCGGCCACGGCCACGCGAACGCCCTCGTGACACACACCCTCGCCGAGGACAGCGGCAAGTAGGGGCTGCGGCGTACCCGAGCGCCCGGCGTGTCGTCGTCGGACCGGGGCCAGTGGGCCCGTCACGGGGGCGCGGGCCCGCGGTGTCCAGGCCGGTCGGCGAAATGGCGGCCGGCGCGGCCACGGCTCTGCTGTACTGGGGAAGTGGCCGTCGCGCGTTCGTGGTCGGGCGTGGGCGGGCCCGGGCGGTGAGGGGGCGGCGCGGTGGCGAGTGGGTGGCGAATCGCGGTGTTGGTGGCTGCGGTTGTGGTTGTTGCGTCGACTCCGGTGATCTGGTTGCTGGACGGTCCGGACGCGGGCCAGTTGATCGGCGCGTCCGTGCAGGCCGCCACCGGTGTCGCGGCCCTTGTCTGGGCCTACCTCCAAGGCGCCGATGCGCGAGCGGCGCGGGACTCCGCCGTCGACACGGGCGATGCTCGCGCACACCGAGGCGGC
>NZ_JBEXCV010000262.1:0-7375 GCF_040605455.1 Embleya sp. NPDC005575
CCGGCCGGGGCGGTGGCGAGGCGGCGTCGCCGGCCGTCGCGCCCGGCCCGGTGGCCGTACGGGCACGGGCGAGGAACTCACGGTGGACCGCGGAGGCGTTGCCGCGCCAATACGCCAGCAACACCCGAATGTCCGGGGTGATCTCGAAACGGTCGCCGCGGCGGGCGCCCGGGTGTGCGGCGGTGGCGGGTGTGGTGGTGGCATCGGCCAGCCAACGCCACACCGTGCGGTCGGAGACGTTCAGGCACTGCGCGGTGGCGTGGACGTGCGCGCGGGTGAGACGGCGTTCGGCGCGCAGCGCGAGCAGGCGGCGAACGGCCGGAGCCCGCAGGGCGGTCGACGACACGGTGTCGAGGGCGGGCACGGCCGGGGATGTCGAAGGCTCCCGGGCGGCGCCGTCGGCGGCGGTGGTGTTCATCGAGGTCCTCGTTCCTGCCCGTGGGAGCGGTGGATCGGCGATGGGTCAGGGGTTGGGGCCGAGGTGGGAGCAGGCCCGGGTCAACAGCGCGCGATCCACCGCGGTGCCCGGGTCGCGGCTGCGGGCGGCGTAGGCGTGGGAGGTGATCTTCGCCCAGGTGCGGAAGTTCCCCCGCGCGTGCGCCCGGTCGGTGTGGAGCAGGTCCTCGTCGGCCGCGGCATCCCACAGGGGGTGGAAAAGGCGCAGTACGCGCGGAACTTGGGCGGTGTCGAGGCGGGGTGTGTGTTGCCAGGTCAGGACGCGGGAGGCCAGGGCGGGGGCACGTGTCAGGGTGCGTTCGGCGCCTGCGCCGCACAGCACCAGGCTGGTGTGGGTGGTGGGGGCGTCCACGAGCAGGCGCAGGTAGTCCAGCTCGGGGGCGGCGATGCGTTGGACATCGTCGATCACGAGCACGCCCGGGGCTTTCAGGGCGTCCAGGAGCGCGCGGTCGGCCGCGTCCGTGCGGTTCGTCAGGTGGGTGGCCGGCAGGCCGAACGCCGTGAGCAGCGCGGCCCGCAGCTGGGGCAGGGCCGGCTTCACCGGCACCAGCGCGCGGTGTACCGGGACGCGACGCGGGAGCAGGCGTAGCGCCTGGTGGAGCGCGACCGTCTTGCCGTGGCTGGGATCCCCGTACACGCACACGATCCCGCGGGCGGCGACGGTGTGGACAAGTGCTTCGGTGACCTCGCCGAGTTGGCGCGTCGACACCGCGTGCGCGCCGGGTGTGTACAGGCGCGCGCCGTGTGCGAACGGCGGGGGTGGCGTCGGGTCGCTCTCCCGGGGCCCGGCAGGTACGCCGGGTCGGGGTGTGGGCACGGGGCGGCAGGTTTCGTCGACCGTGCCCGGCAATGCCAGTTCGGCCAACGCACGGTCGTAGCGTTCCGGGTCGCGGCGGGCGTGAGCGGGCAGGGAGACCTCCAGAACACGGCCGGCACGCAGTTCTCGGCGCACCGCGTCATGCACGGTCGTCAACGAGGGCACCCACCCGGCCTCTCGGCCGGGCAGAGCCTCCTGGGGTTGGTCGTGCATCCATGAGTGCAGCGCTTTCACGTTCCCGCCCAGGTCCGACAAGCGGGACCACAACCGGTCGGTGAGCATGAAAGCGACACGACCCAAGGACGGTTCGGGTGGCTCCGGTTGTCGGGCCGCGGCCAGCCAACGCCAGACGGTGCGCAGCGACACTCCCGACGTGGCGGCGGCGATCCGGACGTGGACCGTCTCCAACGTCCCGGCCTCGTCCAAGGCGAGAAGACAAGACACCACCAACCGGCGTGTCAGGGCCCGGTCCCGGGACACGGACGCGGGTGACGACGCCTGTGCGGCGGCAGGCGACGGCGTGCGGGACTTGCCCGGGGCCGAAGACACCGGCGGCGGAGACGACTTCGCACTCACACCCGCAAACACACCCCGCCCTCGAGCCGAGCGACACAGGAATGTGCATCCCCGCGTCAGCCGGGACATGCATGTGCTAGCGACCTTGGGCGGACCACGACAGCAGATCGGTCACCCCGTGACAGCCAAAAATCCCGCGTTCAGCCGGACAAAGCCCAGCTCAACAAAGGGAAACCGAGACCGGAAGCGCTGTCACCCACCCCGCTGACACCACACCGCACACTCACAACCTCGCGCGCGAGGGCACCGCCGGATCCGTCGGCGACGCCCTCGACAACGCCCTGATGGAATCCGCCATCGGCCTCTACAAAACAGAGTTGATCAAACCCCGAGGCCCGTGGCACACCCTGGCCGCCGTCGAACTCGCCACCGCCGAGTGGATCGACTGGTACAACCACACCCGCCTCCACGGTGAGATCGGCCACGTCCCACCCGCCGAACACGAAGCCAAGCACTACCAGAGACAGCCAAAACCACAGGTCATCGCCACAAACCCGAGTCTCTAACGAACCCGGAGCGGTTCAACCACCAACCCACCCGCTGGATTCCCAACCAACACACGAAACCCCAGACCAGCCATCAACCCACCTCACCACCACACCGCTCCGCCACACAAGATCCCCGTCGTCGTGTCCCGCCTGATGACGGGCGCCAACGCCCGCTCTCACCGCTCCAGGTCTGTCGGGCTTCGATCCATCGCTCTTGGACGAGGCGGGCGTCATCATCTTCCTTCACCGCGATGGCGTTCGCGACAAACTCTCGCGACGCGCCGGCGAAGCCGACCGGCGTCAAGACATTGGACCCTGACGGCATCCTCTTCCAGTCGGGCTCGCTGTCACAGAGAGCGCAAATAGCATGGTCTTAGGGTAAGTCGACCGAAGTACTCCACAGCTGGGAGATGCGGGATATCATCGACGAGCCCGTTGGGCAAATTCCTTTTGCACAGGACAACTGAAGGGTCTACTTGTGTCGAGCGTCGCTCATCTCCTGGCTTCCTCGGACTGCCGAGCCTGCGTCAGCTACGGCGTCCTCACCGTCGAGGACGGTGATCACAACCCGGAGGACCCGGAAGGATTCACTATCACCGAAATTGCCGAATTTGGGGAACACACAATCAGACTACTGTCGGGGGGTAACGATTTTTGGAATTCTGTCACTGTGGAGTTCTGGTCAGGTTCACCCGACCCGCTCTCTCGTGATATCTGGGAGAGCGTTATCGATGCTAATATTTGCTTCCCTCATGGGTATGTCATGGTTACTGATCTCATGGGTGAGGAGTATGGCGAACATCTCGAGGTTCAGCCAGGGGAATATAGGACTCGCGTAGCGTGTCGCGGCCGTGGGGATGCTCCTACTTCAATACCTGGAATGCTGCTCGAAATCAACCCCAATCCTTTCGAATACTGGCTTCTGCAGTTCTGGAAATCCTAGTCGAACCAGATTCAAGGCCAAAGAGGCTCCCATCGCCCTTGGGCCAGCTCTTGCAGCAACCGATCGTCCTCGGGCGGCTCGGCGCGTGGGGTATAACGCGGCCGTTCGCCCGCATTCCCGCCTGCGCACGCAGACATAGACAGCCCTTTCTCCCGGCTGCGGCGTTTTGGGCAATGGCGTGCGGGAGTGAGTACCGGGCAACGAACGGCCTCTGCCGCGAGGCCCAACGACCGCGCCACGCTTCGGAGCCGGCCGTGGGGCTGGCAGCCCCCGGGCGTGAGTGCACCGGGGCCATGATCGGGAACACGATGTCGACACCCGTCGAAGTGGCCGCTATGGCGTTCTGTCCGCGAGATGGAGCATCGTCACGCAAAGCCGCCAGGGCAATGCGCCCCCGATCGGCGGCCTGCCCGATCACCCCAAGGGTGGCTCGCCCAGAGTGGGCGCCGGCGGCAGCAGCCGTAGAGCCGCGGATGGCAAGGCCCGTTGGCCAATGGCAATGCTGCGCCCTGCGAACGGTAGCGGCAGGTCGGACAGGCGAATACAAGCCGCAGGCCGCACCACCGGCACAACACGGGGCCTTGTGACGGCACCACACCCCGTGCAGGTTCACACTGCGGAAGTCGATCAAGGCTGTCTCAACCGTCGCAAGGCATCCGGCACGGAAAAGACTCGGGAACTGCTGTCCGGATACATCGATGGAGTTCGCCTGGACGACCGCCGGTCGGACTTCCTACGGCTACCCGTTCTATACCACCTTAAGGGCATTACGGATTCGCATAAAAAGTCCGGAAACAATCTACGCACACACACTCTCGCCTGGATAGCTTGTCCGAGACAGTTGGTTGCTTCGAATATCGGAGACATCGCGAGTGCAAATACGTGACGCTCGAAATGCACCGAAACATATGACTCGAGCAAGGATACTGGCGTTTGCGAGCGCAATTCTGATTGCCCCACAGTTTGCTGGCGCACTTCCGGCAGCGGCCGTAACGTCACCGCCGCCGGCGCCGCCGGCGAGCGAGCAGCCCTCGTGGAAAGCGCCCCCAGCGAGCGATGGAAGTCCTCCGCCTCCCTCCACAACCGTAAAACCGAGGGTTCCCGGCGCGACTCCGTCGGATCTCACAGGTCCCTCCGATCCTCCTGTGGTTCCCGTAACACCCACGTCCACCCCGCCAGTGGCTCCCACGGCTCCATCACAGGCCACAGAAGGATCCGCTCCGGCACCCGTCACTTCGCCGCGTTCGACCCCAACAGATCGGGACGGGCCGGCTTCGCACCCTGCCGGTTCGAGGTCGTACCTGACCGTCGAGGCCACTCCTGGCACTCCGGCATCAGAGACAGACGAAAATGGGGCCCCGCGCCCCACTCCGGAGCAACTGCGTGAACGCGTCCGTCTACTCCAGCGCCCTCCGGACGCTCGAGCGGCGGCTTGGCCTCCGTACGTTCCGAGAGAGATGACCCTGCAG
Organism: Embleya sp. NPDC005575; assembly: GCF_040605455.1. Classification (NCBI taxonomy): domain Bacteria; kingdom Bacillati; phylum Actinomycetota; class Actinomycetes; order Kitasatosporales; family Streptomycetaceae; genus Embleya; species Embleya sp. NPDC005575. The sequence goes on from NZ_JBEXCV010000262.1 coordinate 4,750, forward strand.
GAATGCGCGACAAATGCCGAATCTACGTCCCCATTCGGGCTCGCGCTGCACCACTACTTCTACTGCCAGTCCCAGAAGATCAAGGTAAACCACGTCCGCTGCAATCAAAGCGGTGGTGATTGCGACACTGTAGGACAATCCTTCTTCAGGGCTACCACTTTCGGCCGTGGATACGAGGATGGCAGTCGGAAAATAGCCCTCAACATGGTCCTGAGTGACTGGAAGCACGTGGGCGAGGTCAGGCTGACAGACTCCATGACGCTCAATTTCGGCTGTCTATCGATAATGCCCATAGGATTGCCGTGTGACATGGCGCCCGGAACCATCAACGGCGCAACGATGCCAATCGCCGAATGGCAAACGGCGGGAGTCACCTCCGCTACATTTATCCTGGCAAAGGGACCGGGCGTGGGTGGTGACAAGGTGATCAAGTACGACTTCAATTCCCATTTGAGCGTACCCACTGCGATACCACCGGACCTGGGTTTCAGTCGAAACGGCTTCCGCTGTGACGAGGGCGGCAATTACGTAGGAAAGTTCACGGGCTGTGTCTTCGACAGGACAACCGAGATATTCTTCATGGATCGCAACGATCCGGCGTCCCTGAATGCTGCGGATCATATATGGACGGCGCAGAATGAGCCGCAGAACACCTATCCGAAGATCTTAGGCAAGAAGATTCCCGGATCGATCAGCTCGCAAGTTCCTCTGACGCGCGTACGAAACCCGCTGGCTCAGGAAAATAGAAACAGTTCCGTCGCTTCCTGTGTCACACACTGGGGGCCCTCCTATACGAACGGTGGATACCAATGCGACGAATACCCGTTCGCCAGCACCAGACAGGGCACGCGAAACAATAGGGATGCATATTCCATTCGCCCGATCCCAGGCCCGGACAACAGAAAGGGAGGTGACTTTCTCAAGGCTTTCTATCATCAACACAGAATTCTAGAAAATGACAACTTCTACGTAGAAATGACCGGCTCCGGGCCCGCGCCCCGCCCGGTCGTGAACCCACCGAGCAACGTGCGCTGCCGCACGTTCCCTGTTCCCAGGACCCCACTGTCGGCAGATACGAAGGATTCCTTCGATCCGGGTGACGATGATGACGGTGAAGGTCCTGACGAAAATTACGGCAAGGGCGAGTTCGGGACGTGTGGCAGCCTCCTGGACAAGTACCTTCAACTCGGGGGCCCGGAGGTTCTTGGCTACCCCGTGACCAATAATGAGATCACTGCCGATGGGCAGGGAGCGTATACACATTTCCAAAAGCTCGATCATGCCGCACCGGATAATTCGATCTATTACACATCCGGCTCGGGTGCCCACCAGATCGGAGGCGCCATACGCGATAAATGGGCGACCCTGGGCTGGGAGGGCGGAATCGGCTACCCGGCGACCGATGAGCTCGCCACGCCTGATGCCGCAGGTCGTTTCAATCATTTCAGAAGCCTGGGAGACTCTTCTGAAGACAATTCGATCTACTACAGCCCAGCGGGCGGCGCGCATCAAGTAGGTGGGGCAATCCGTGGCAAATGGGCATCCATGGGGTGGGAAAAGGGCTTGGGTTATCCCAGCACGGATGAATCAGGAACCCCCGACGGTATCGGCAGATACAACCATTTCCGCTTCCTGGGAGATGCGGACGAACGAAACTCCATCTACTACAGCGCCGACACCGGAGCCCATCAGATCGGCGGAGATATCCGTGACGCGTGGAAAATCTCCGGCTGGGAAACGGCAACGGGATATCCGACAACCGACGAAACCGCTACCCCAGATGGCGCCGGACGCTACAATCATTTCCGAAAGCCTGGAGTAGGGTACGACGACGACTCGATCTATTGGCACCCCATGGGAGCGGTCGGCTGGATCCATGGTGGCATTCGAGCCAAGTGGCTGGAATACGGGGCCGAACGAGCCAGTGGATACCCGAGGGGACCCGAATACCCGTCATCAGAGGACGGGGGCAGAGTTCAAATCACCGCTATTGATGACCCCAGCCAGGGCGGCCTGGTGCCCTTCCTGATATTCACCTACCACCCGGACGCAGGCATCCATTGGGCATTCGTAGCCGGCCCCTACGGCGAACTGAATGGACCGCAATCGTTCCTGGGATACCCGACGAGGGAACCTGCCTACCAGATGAGTCCGCCCCACAACGATTTCTCAACCGAACAGATCTTCACCGGAGGATGCATCGGAATCGACCACACCACGATGAAAGAAGAAGCAGTGCCATGGCAAGCCAGGGTCTGTAGCGACGACTACATACCGCTCACACCCGCCACATGGAACGACGTACCCCCGGAAAGGAGAAGAGCCCTGGCGCTCCGCAACGCACGAAAGCGGATCGATGCCGCACATCGCTTCGACACGCTGATACCCAAGGGACCCTGACCAAGAAGAGCGCTCACGGCTGCGGGCGGGAGTCCAGCAATCGCCCCGCCCGCCCGCAGCCTCGGCCTCGACTTGGCCCCAGGTCCTGGCAAACGTCGACTACCAACGGCTCGCCTCTCCAGCCGCCTTCTTCAGTAGCCGTTGTCTTACCGAAGTTGGTGTCGGTTTATAGGACTTGGCGTCTCGTTGGAGTGATACCGACGCCATCCATGCATGAAGACAGGGC
>NZ_JBEXCV010000263.1:0-7344 GCF_040605455.1 Embleya sp. NPDC005575
GCCGCGCACTGCCCGAGGCGGCCGCGGACCTGCGCGCCGCCGCCGCGAGCTTCGACGACGTGCACTACGGCGGGCGTACCGCCGACCGCGGCCTGGACCGCGACCTGCGCGACCTCGACGCCCGCTGCACCGTCGCCCGCCCACGTGTCGACGAGCGGATGCCCCGATGAGCGACACGGCACTCGGCCCCACCACCGAGCAGGTGTGGCGCCGGATGCGCACGCCCCTGGCCCTGTTCGCCCTGGTCCTGATCGTGGTCTCCGCACTCGTCCTGATCCGCGGCGACCGGCACGAGGGCCGACTCGACCCGCGCTCCACCCACCCCCAGGGCAGCAAGGCCCTGGCCCAACTGCTCCGGGCGCGCGGCGTCGACGTGCACCCGGTCCGCTCCGCCGACGAGGCGGCCCGGGCGATCCGCCCGGACAGCACCCTCGTGGTGCCCTTCCCGAACCTGCTCGCCGACGCGCACCTGCGCACCCTCGCCGCCGCCGGTCCGGCCCGCACCGTCCTGGTCCGCCCCGGCGAGGCCGCGCTCGCGATCCTGGCCCCCGGCGTACACACCGCCCCCGACGGGGGCCGACGCACCCTGCAACCGCGCTGCGCACTGCCCGCCGCGACCCGCGCCGGCGACGCGGGCACCGGCGGCGCCCGGTTCGACACCGACCTGCTCCCCGACGCCACCGGCTGCTACCCCGACGCGGGCCGCCCCACGCTCGTCCTCACCCCGCCCCGCGCCGGCCACGACACCGTCGTACTCGGCTCCGGCAGCCCCCTGGTCAACGACCGCCTCGACGACAACGGCAACGCCGCCCTCGCACTGAATCTGCTCGGCGCCCACCCACACCTGGTCTGGTACCTGCCCGGCGCCGACGAACTCCCGCCCGCCGACGACTCGCTGTGGGACCTGCTGCCCGCCGGCTGGCGCTGGGGCGCCGCGCAACTGGCCGTCGCCGCCGTCCTGCTCGCCCTGTGGCGGGCCCGCCGGCTGGGCCCGGTGGTGGCCGAACCGCTCCCGGTCGTGGTCCGCGCCGCCGAGACCGTCGAGGGCCGCGCCCGGCTCTACCGCCGCGGCCGCGCCCGCGCCACCGCCGCCGAACTGCTGCGCGCCGCCGCCCGCGAACAACTCGCCCGCGTCCTGGGCGCCGACCCCGCCGAGGCTGCCCTGATCGCCTCGATCACCGCCCGCACCGACCACACGACCGCGCACGTGCACGCCCTGTTGTACGGTGCGATCCCGGAAAGCGACGAAGCCCTCGTCACCCTGTCCGACGAACTCGACGCGCTGATAAGGCAGGTACGCACGACGTGAGCGCACCCGAGCAGACCCGCGAGGCGCGCGACGCCCTCGAAGCCCTGCGCGGCGAGATCGGCAAGGCCGTGGTCGGTCAGGACGCCGCCGTCACCGGACTGGTGATCGCCCTCCTGTGCCGGGGCCACGTGCTCCTGGAGGGCGTACCCGGCGTCGCCAAGACACTGATGGTGCGCGCCCTCGCCCGCAGCCTGGACCTGACCACCACACGCGTGCAGTTCACCCCGGACCTGATGCCGGGCGACGTCACCGGCTCGATGGTCTACGACGCGCGCACCGCCGCGTTCTCCTTCCGCGAGGGCCCGGTGTTCACCAACCTGCTCCTCGCCGACGAGATCAACCGCACCCCACCCAAGACCCAGGCCGCACTGCTCGAAGCCATGGAGGAGCGCCAGGTCTCGGTGGACGGCACCACCCGCCCGCTGCCCGACCCATTCATGGTCGCGGCGACGCAGAACCCGATCGAGTACGAGGGCACCTACCCGCTGCCCGAGGCCCAGTTGGACCGTTTCCTGCTCAAGCTCACCCTGCCGCTGCCCGAACGCGACGACGAGATCGTGGTGTTGCGCCGGCACGCGGAGGGCTTCGACCCACGCGACCTCGAAGCCGCCGGCGTACGCCCGGTCGCGGGTGCCGCGGACCTGGCCGCCGGCCGCCGAGCCGTGGCCGAGCTGCGCGTCGAGCCGGACATTCTGGCCTACGTCGTGGACGTCTGCCGAGCCACCCGAACCTCCCCGTCGCTGGCCATGGGCGTCTCCCCGCGCGGCGCCACCGCCCTGCTCGCCGCCGCCCGCGCGTGGGCCTGGCTGGCCGGCCGCGACTACGTCACCCCCGACGACGTCAAGGCACTGGCCCGACCGGCACTGCGACATCGCGTGCGGCTGCGCCCCGAGGCCGAGATGGAGGGTGTGACCCCCGACGTGGTGATCGACGCCGTCCTGGCGCACACCCCGGTCCCGCGTTAACCGCCGATGGCCCTGACCGGTCGCGCCGTCCTGGCCGCAGCACTGGGCGTCCTGGTGGTCGGCCTACTGCTGCCCTCGCTGCTCGGCCTGGCCGTGGTCGAGGGCGCCCTGCTGCTCGGCATCCTCGTCGACCTGCTGCTCGCCGCCGGCGTCCGCGACCTGACCCTCGACCGGGGCGGCGACACCGCGGTCCGCCTCGGCGAACGCGCCGAGGTCACGCTGACGGTCACCAACCCCGGAACCCGCTCCCTGCGCGGCCGACTGCGCGACGCCTGGCCGCCCAGCACCGGCACCACCACCCAGCGCCACGACCTGACCATCCCCGCCGGTGAACGACGTCGCCTCACCACCACGATGACCCCGACCCGCCGCGGCGACCGCAACGCCTACCGGGTCACGATCCGGTCCATCGGCCCGCTCGGCCTGGCCGCCCGCCAGGGCTCGCACCACGTGCCGTGGCGACTGCGCGTGCTGCCCGGCTTCCCAAGCCGCCGACTGCTCCCCTCCAAACTGGAACGCCTGCGCGAACTCGACGGCCGCTCGGCCCTGCTCACCCGAGGCGCGGGCACCGAGTTCGACACGCTGCGCGAGTACGTCCCCGGCGACGACGCCAAATCGATCGACTGGCGCGCCTCCGCCCGCAACCAGGGCGTGGTGGTGCGTACCTGGCGCCCCGAACGCGACCGGCACATCCTGGTCGTGCTGGACACCGGCCGCACCTCGGCCGGCCGCATCGGCGACGTCCCCCGCCTGGACGCCGCGATGGACGCCACGCTGCTGCTGACCGCGGTCGCCAACCACGCCGGCGACCGGGTCGACCTGCTCGCCTACGACCGCCGGGTACGCGCCGAGGTTCGGCGTGCGCCCCGAAACGGCATACTCCCGGCCTTCGTCCAGGCGATGGCCACGCTGGAGCCGGAGTTGGTCGAACCCGACGCCCGGACCCTGGTCGCCGAAATCCTGCGCCGCACCCCGCGCCGTTCACTGGTCGTGTTGATCACCGGCCTGGAACGGGAGGCGGTCCAGGAGGGCATCCTCCCGGTGCTGCCACAACTGGCCGCTCGACACGAGGTGATCGTGGCGGCGGTCGCCGACCCGGCGATCACCGCGATGGCCGCCCACCGAGGCAACGCCACGGCGGTCTACGAAGCCGCCGCAGCCGAACGCGAACTCGCCGAACGCCGCTCCACGGCCGCCGAGTTGCGCCGCAAGAACGTCACCGTCGTGGACGCGCCCCCGGGCGAACTGGCCTCGGCGCTCACCGACACGTACTTGGCGTTGAAACTGGCGGGACGGTTGTAGGTCGCCCGGGTGATGTGGACTGCGCGTCCGCCGAGTGCACTTCGAGGCTGCCGCATCGATCGGATTCGATGCGTGAACTTCGGTTCCGGCGGCGAAGTTCGGTGCTTCCGGCGGAAGTTCGAGCCGGGCTGGGACCGGCGCACGTCGAGCGGTACGGGACCGTGAAGCGCGTCGGCGGGTAACTCAACCGCTCGGAGTGACATGGCCGTTCGCCCAGGCCCAGGCGGCGATCCCGACCCGATTGCGCACGCGCAGCTTGGCCTGGATGTTCGCGATGTGCGTCTTGGCCGTGCCGGCGGTGATGTACAACTCGGCTCCGATCTCGGCGTTGGTGTGCCCGCGGGCGATCAATCGCACGATCTCGTGCTCGCGGACGGTGAGCGGATCCGCGACGGGTTGGTCCGCTCGGTCGACCGGAGTCGGGTCCGTGGTCCGCGTCGGCGGGTTCGCTCCGGCCGACAGCCGGTCGAGCAGGCGGACCGTGACCTGTGGGCTGATCAACGTGTCGCCCGCCATCGCCGCACGAACGGCCTCGATCAGCAGTGTCGGCCCGGACCGCTTGAGCAGGAACCCGCAGGCCCCGTTCCGCAGCGCGGTGTGTACGTACTCGTCGATCTCGAACGTGGTCACCACGATCACGCGCGTGGGCGTGGCCACCCCGGGGCCGGCCAGCCGTCGGGTCAGTTCGAGTCCGTCGAGCCGGGGCATGCGAATGTCGGCGAGCACGACGTCCGGACGCAACCGCGCGACCGCCTCGACGGCCGCGACACCGTCGGCCGCCTCGACGGCCGCGACACCGTCGGCCGCCTCGCCGACCACGGTCATGTCCGGCTGCGAATCCAGCACGAGCCGGAACCCGCTGCGGATGTCGTCCTGATCGTCGGCGATCAGGATGCGTGTGCTCATCGGGTCCTCGATTCCTGATGCGAACGGGCGGATCGGCCCCGCACGGCGCCCTCGGCCGGCGTGGGACGAGCCACGCCTTGGGCAGGGTCGGCGGGCAGGATCGCATGCACACGCCAACCGTGTTCGACCGGCCCGGCGTCGAGTTCGCCGTCGGCCTCGCGGACCCGTTCGCGCAGCCCGGCGAGACCGCGGCCGCCACCGCCACCTCGGCGGCGGGCGAGAACGTCGGTGCGGTGGTGGTCGCCGGCAGCGGCTGGGTCGTGGTCGTCCACCACGAGCACCGCGACGGCCGGTCGATCGAAGCGGGTCGTCACGGTCACCGCGACCTCCACGCCGACCGCGTGCGGCGCGTGGCGACGAACGTTGGTCAACGCCTCGACGACGACCCGGTGCACGGTGGCCGAGGTCTCCCGCGACACGGACACGGCGGTGGCGGACACGTCCGTAGCCGCCGGCTCGAAGGTGGTCGTCAACTCCGGGGCGACGGTCAGGACCGCGCGGGTACCACCCGAGGTGGTGAAGTCGGCGACAAGTTCCGGCAGCCGATCGATCCCGGGCAACGCCTCGCGAGACGCCGCCCGATCCGGATCACCGACATGCAACGTGGTGACCATACGATCCATCGACGCCAGCGCCGCCAACCCGGCTCGCTCGATCCGCTCCAACGCGAGCAGTGCCCGGGCCGGATCTGCGGCACCGACGAAGCGGGCCGCTTGGGCCTGCGCGACGATGCCGCTCACGTCGTGCGCGACGTAGTCGTGCAGATCCTTCGCGATGTCGAGCTGTTGCTCACGCCGAGCGGACGCCACCGCAGCCACCCGCCGCCGCTCGACCAGACGCGGATACCCACCCACGACCACCGCCACGGCCACCGGCAGCCCCCAGAACACCGTCGCGCCGAGCACCTCCAAGGCCCCGCCCCGCCACTCCACCAACGGCACCGACCACAGCGCGACGGCGGCCCCCATCACCCCGATCGCCGCCCCACCCGGCCGCCGCGGCTCCCAGCGGGCACAGGCCCCGACCAGGGCCAGCAGTACGGCCACCCGTGCCAACCCCCATGCCCCCGCCTCCTCCGGTGCCGACCACAACTGCCCAACGAGCGAGACCAGGCCGAGCCCACCCAACGCAACACACAGATACGCGAGCCACGCCGGCGGCCTCGACCGACACAGCACCGCCCACAACGCCACGGCGAATCCGGCCGCGGTCGGCAATACCGCCCACAGGCTCTGCCCGTAGGCGACACCGACCCCGACGACGGCAACGGCAACGAGGCCGGCAACCGTCGAGGCTCGGCCGACGTCGGAGCCGTTCATCGGCACATCCCCCCATTGGCCACCATGATCACCCGAGCGTAGACGCGCGCACGCTCCACCCGCCTCTGCCGATGAGCAGAGGCCGCCCGAGCGGGCCAACCCGGCTCTGCCGATCGGCCGATGGTCGCGCAGGGTGCCCACCCAACAAGCTGATGGAGACAGGAACACGGCCGCCGGGCACGTGTCGTCGACGAGGGGATGAACCATGTCCGACATCGCCATCACCACCGCGAACCACCGCCCGACCCACACCCGGGACGGCGGAGCCGCTGCGAAACTCGCGGAACCCGCGGTATCCGCACCCATTCTCCGCGAGCCGTCCCGTACGGCCCGCTGGGCGGCGCGCGTGGCGGCGCTCAGCACCGTGCCCACGGCGTTGTGGCGCACCGCGGGCGCAGTGGGCATCCCGCTCGGCTTCGCCGAAGGTGATGCCCTGCACGAGAGCAACTATCCCGGGCCGTATTCGTTCTATCTGGTCGGCCTGAGCATCACGGCCGAACTGCTCGCGATGCTCGCCCTCGGCCTGGTCCAGCGCTGGGGCGAGGTCGTCCCGAAATGGATCCCGTACCTCGGCGGCCGAACCGTCAACCGCTGGGCAGCGACGATTCCGGCTCTGTTGGGCGCAACGCTGTTGACGACAGTGGGGTGCATGGCCGTCTTCGTCTGGAACAGTTCCGAGAACATGGGCGCCCCGGAGTCCCCGACGGGCGTCGCGTACTGGGTCATGACGCTCGCCTACGCCCCCTTGCTCCTGTGGGGCCCGGCCCTGGCCATCGCCGCGGTGGCCTACTTCCGCCGCCGCTCCCCCAACACTCGCACCAGGTGACCCCGAGCCCGGCGCCCGGCCGACCGCCGGGCCTGGGCCGGACCGGTTCCATCCCGATTCCATGCATGACGGGCCCCGCGTCTTGGTCGGCGACAACGCCACGAAGACGCGGGGCCACTTCGCGTTGCGTCGCCTTCGGCGTCGTAGCGATACCTGCGCGAGGCCGACCGGGTCCATATCGCTGATCGCTGCGGGAGAAGGCTCCCATCCGTGCGATAGCCGCCGAGCCGGGCCGCCGGCCCCCACGGTCGGTCGGGAGGTCCGCCGCAGCCGCGCGGTCGATCCTGAAGCACTCCCTGGCCGGGGACCAAAGCAGCCAGATGGGGCGCCACCGCGAGTTCACCGTCCGACCGACACCCCGGTCTTCTGCGATCCCGCCGGCCCCTCTCAGCGCGGCTCGAACGAAAACACTAACGGCCTCCTGCGCCAGTACTTCCGCAAGGGCACCAACCTGGCCGTCCACATCCACAGCCGTGAGCACCTCAACGAAACGCTCGGCTGGGAAACCCCAGCCGAGCGTCTGCATAAAGTGCTCGCCGCCTGATCAACACGACCACGTGTTGCGACGACCGCCAGAACACACCACCCCGGGAAACGCAAAAGGCCCGCCCCCAAAAGGGGCGGGCCTTTCACACGTAAATTCCGGCGGCGTCCTACTCTCCCACACCCCTTCGAGTGCAGTACCATCGGCGCTGGAGAGCTTAGCTTCCGGGTTCG
>NZ_JBEXCV010000264.1:0-7227 GCF_040605455.1 Embleya sp. NPDC005575
CCCGAGCCGGCGCCGAGCGAGCGGCCGAGGCGCGCTCGGCACACCGCGCCGGCCCGTCCCGTGCGTAACGCGGCGGAGGGCGGGCATTCTCAAGACAGGTTCAGGACCGCACGACCGACGCCGATGCCCGACCCCGATCCGCACCTCAACGAAAAATCCGACCCTCCGCATCCGGCGCTCGGATATCGTCGATCCCCGGCCCCGACGGCGGCGCCGAGCCCGAAACTGCGGGCTCACCGGCGCGACCGTGCAGATCAGCGGGCCGTCCCGCACACTGGGGAACCAACCGCACGAAGCCGCTGCGGACCGACGTGACCCAGGTCACGCTCGCGGGGGCGTAACACTTTTGCCGATCGGAGCGATGCCTTGAGTGGCGCCGGCAGCGCCGACGGGTCCGGTCCCGCGGATCCGTCATCGATTCGGTGTAGTTGCGGCGCCGCAGCATGCCCGCGTGAACCGAGAGGTTATTTGTGACCCCGAGCTCGTCCAGCACGCTTCCCAACAGAATCGCCGAATCGGAATCTCTGGTGGCGCTCATCGAGCGTGGCCGTGCCGAAGGATCGATTACCGGCGAGGACATACGCCGAGCCTTCGAAACCGATGCCATCCCTGCAACGCAGTGGAAGAGCATCCTCCGTAGCCTCAACGAGGTCCTCGATGAGGCCGGTGTGACGTTGACCGTCAACCCGGTCAAAGAGACCCAACGGAGAGACGTAGCCACAACTCGGCGATCTGTCAAGAAGACGCTATCCACGCGCTCAACCCGTGTCAAGAACACAGAGACCTTGCCCGCGCAAGTCACGCCCGCGGCAACGGAATCGGGAGAGTCCGTCGTGGAATCTGCTCCGAAGCCGAAGAAGGCTGCAGCCAAGAAGAAGACGGCGGCCAAGAAGACCACCACCGCCACCGAGACGACCGCGGTCGAGTCGCCCGCCCCCAAGGACGGCGACGAGGCACTGGTCGAAGAAGACCTGTTCGACGAGCCCGCGGAGGCCGCGGCCCCCGAGGTCGGTCCCAGCGGCTTCGTCCTCACCACGGACGAGGACGACGCCCCGCAGCAGCAGGTGACCACACCGGGTGCCACCGCGGACCCGGTCAAGGACTACCTGCGGCTGATCGGCAAGGTCTCGCTGCTCAACGCCGAGCAGGAGGTGTCGATCGCCAAGCGCATCGAGGCCGGCCTGTTCGCGTTGGAGAAGCTGGACTCCGAGCCCGGTCTCACGCCGCAGTTCCGGCACGAGCTCGAACTCGTCGCCGAGGACGGCAAGCGCGCCAAGAACCACCTCCTGGAGGCCAACCTCCGCCTGGTGGTCTCGCTGGCCAAGCGCTACACCGGTCGCGGCATGCTCTTCCTGGACCTGATCCAGGAGGGCAACGTCGGCCTTATTCGTGCGGTCGAGAAGTTCGACTACACGAAGGGCTTCAAGTTCTCCACCTACGCGACCTGGTGGATTCGGCAGGCGATCACCCGGGCCATGGCCGACCAGGCGCGGACCATCCGCATCCCGGTCCACATGGTCGAGGTGATCAACAAGCTGGCCCGCGTGCAGCGCCAGATGCTCCAGGACCTGGGCCGCGAGCCCACCCCGGAGGAGCTGGCCAAGGAACTCGACATGACGCCGGAGAAGGTCGTCGAGGTCCAGAAGTACGGCCGCGAGCCGATCTCCCTGCACACTCCCCTCGGCGAGGAGGGCGACAGCGAGTTCGGTGACCTGATCGAGGACACCGAGGCGATCCGCCCGGCCGACGCGGTCAGCTTCACTCTGCTCCAGGAGCAGCTGCACTCGGTCCTGGACACCCTGGCCGAGCGCGAGGCCGGCGTGATCTCGATGCGCTTCGGGCTCACCGACGGTCAGCCCAAGACGCTCGACGAGATCGGCAAGGTCTACGGGGTCACCCGGGAGCGGATCCGCCAGATCGAGTCGAAGACCATGTCGAAGCTGCGCCACCCGTCCCGCTCCCAGGTGCTGCGCGACTACCTGGACTAGGCAGGACCCCGGGTACGGACGGACCGCCACCCCGGCGGCCTCCGTCCGTACCCGGCGCCACACCCCCGCGCCACACCCCCCGGCCGCGCCGTCAGGGCGCCGGTCGGTGCGGGCCGCGGAAGAGGAATGTCGCGTCCCGAATCGAGGGCGGGTCCAGGAGCAGCATCAGCAGTCGGCTCGGACCCGGCCCCGTGCGGCGGCGTGCTGCTGTGCACATAACCGGCAGAGCCGTACATCACCCGACTTGTCCGCTCGCATGATCGCGAACTCCCGCCGGTGGCACGGCTATTGATGACGGGGGACGTTACCTGCGGTTTACCATCGGCAGTGTGCCGCACCACCCCCGACCGGCGGCCCGAAGGTGTTGAGATCATGTCCGAGAACGCTGGAGACCGCGTGTGGTCGACCGAGCCCGCCGGCGAGCGACCGCCGGCCGGAATCGACGTCAACGTGCCGAGCGTCGCGCGCATCTACGACTTCCTGATCGGCGGCAAGGACAACTACGCCGCCGACCGTGCCGTGGCCCGGAAGTTGATCGAGGTGGCGCCCGATCTCGAACACGACGCCGGCGCGCATCGCCGGATCCTGCACCGGGGCGTGCGATTCCTGGTCGAGCAGGGCATCCGGCAGTTCGTCGACATCGGGTCCGGGCTGCCGACCGCGCAGAACACCCACCAGGTCGCCCAGGCACTGGCCCCGGAGACCACCGTGGTCTACGTGGACAACGACCCGATCGTGCTCGCGCACGGTCGCGCACTGCTCGCCGAGAACGAGCGGACCACGGTGATCACCGCCGACCTGCGTGAGCCCGCGTCGATCCTGAAGAACCCGGACGTGCTGCGCCTGATCGACTTCGATCGGCCGGTCGCGCTGATGTTGCTCGGGGTGATCCACCACATCAACGACGACGAGGACCCGGCCGGTCTGCTGCACACCTACCTCGACGCGCTGCCGTCCGGGAGTTGGCTGTTCCTGACCCACTTCCTGCGCAGCGGGCCGGAGTCGGAGCGGATGGAGCAGGTGATGCAGGGCTCGCACAAGAGCGGGCGCTTCCGCGAGCGCGAGGAGATCGCGGCCTACCTGGACGGTCTCGAAACGGCCGAACCGGGCCTGGTCTACATCGACCTGTGGCGTCCCGAGGAACCGGTGGACGAGGCGACCCTGTCGGTCACCCAGCGCCTGGTCCTGGGCGCGGTGGCCCGCAAGCCGTAACGGCCGGTCGCGGACGCTGCCGGCAACGAGCCACGGCCCGAAGGCGGTTCGCGGGTGCGCGAACCGCCTTCGGGCCGAAGTTCGGGTGCAGGGTGGGCGGTCCACCCGCGATCACAGCGCCGCCGGGATCCGGGCCGCCGGATCGGTGGTCGGCGTACCGGTCGCGACCGGGTCGGGTGCCGAGGTGCCGCGGGCGAAGCGCAGCGCCACCAGGGCGGTCGCGCCGACGCCCGCGCCGGCGATCAGCACCGCCGTACGCAGCCCGGCCGGCGTCGACGAGTGGGCGTTCGCCACTGCGACCAGGATCGCCAGGCCTACCGCGCCACCGATCTGCTGGGCGGTGGAGGCCATGCCGGACGCGATGCCCTGCTCGTGGCCGGCCACGCCGACCGCGGCGGCGCCGAACATCAGCGTGTAGCCGGCACCCTGCCCCAGACCCAGGATCACGAAGCCGGGGACCATGGACGCATACGAGCCGTCGGCGGACATCGACAGGCCCACCACGACGGTGCCCGCCGCGCCGACGAGCAGGCTTGCGATCATCGCGGTGCGCGCTCCGAACCGGGTCGCCGCCCGGCCGCCGAGCAGCGAGCCGGCGGTGATCGCGAGCATCGGGACCAGGTAGGCCAGGCCGGTCTCCAGCGCGGTGTAGCCCTTGACCTGCTGGAAGTAGACGGTGAGGAAATAGGCGAGCGTGCCGATCGTCGCCATGTAGAGGAAGGTGACCGCCATGCCGGTGCTCAGGTTGCGACCGCGCAGCAGGCGCAGCGGCATCAGCGGGTCCGGGCTGCGGCGTTCGACGGCCAGGAACACGCCGATCAGGACCGCCCCGAAGGCGACGCTCGCCAGGATCGGCGCGGAGGTCCAGCCCGACTCGGGGGCCTGGACGAAGGCGAACACGATCGCGATGGTGCCGATGGTGGAGGTGAGTGCGCCGGCCAGGTCGAAACGGCGGTCGGCGCGCCGGGCGCCGTCCGTGGGAATCAGCCGGAGCGCGGTCAGCGCGGCGGCGCCGGCGAGCGGGACGTTGACGTAGAACACCGCCTGCCAGCCCAGGAATTGGGTCAGCACCCCGCCGAGCAGCGAGCCCACGATCATCCCGCTGCCGCCCGCCGCACCCCACACCGCGAACGCCCGGTTGCGCTCCTTACCCTCGGCGAACAGGGTACCGACCAGGGTCAGCGTCGCCGGGAACAGGAAGGCCCCGCCCACTCCTTGTACCGCGCGGGCCGCGATCAGCAGCCCGGGCTCACCGGCGAGGCCGCCGGCCAGAGAGGAGCCGGCGTACAGCGCCAGGCCCAGGACGAACATTCGGCGTGGTCCGTACAGGTCGCAGGCCCGGCCGCCGAGCAGCAGCAGGCCGCCGAACGCGACGGCGTACGCGCTGACCACCCATTGCAGGCTCTGCGCGGTGAAGCCGAGGCCGTCGCCGATCTCGGGCAGCGCGACGTAGACGATGTTGTAGTCGACGGAGATGATCAATTGGGCGAAGGCGAGCAGGGCCAGGATCAGCGCGGGGCGCCGGGGGTTCGTGGTGGTCTCGGTCTTCGTTTCGGGCCTGGTTTCGGTCCCGGTGCCCGTGGTGGTGGTCATCGCTGCTTCCCCCGTTCGTCGGTGCCGGCGACCTTGCCGGTGCCGATCGCGATTCGGTTCCAGGTGTTGATGGTGAGGATCAGGGCCATCAGACGGGCCAGTTCGCACTCGTCGAAGCGGTCCGCGACGTGGGCGTAGATGTGGTCCGGGACGCCGTCGACGGCGACCAGGGTCAGCGCCTCGGTCAGCGCGAGGGCGGCCTGTTCCCGCTCGGTGAAGAAGTGCGGGGCGTCCCGCCAGAGCGCGACCAGGGCCAGGCGTTCGTCGCTCGCGCCCGCCTTGTGCGCGTCGGTCCAGTGCATGTGCAGGCAGTACGCGCAGCCGTTGAGCTGCGAAGCGCGGACCTGGACCAGTTCGACCAGCGCGGGGTCCAGCCCCTCCCGGGCGGCGGCGTCGAAGCCGATCAGGGCTTTGAACGCCTTGGGCACGGCGCGGGCGAAGTCGATCCGGGCGGTTCCGTGCTCGGGGCGGGGATGGGGTTCGAGGTCGGCCTCGGTGGGCCGGTCGGTGCGGCGTTCGCTGCTCATGACGACGAATCTAGGCGCGAAGGCGACCTGGTATAGGGTGCAGTTCCATGTCGAAAATCGAGGTCAATTCGGCCGAGTGGGTCGGCCGCGACCTGCATCTCGAGTTGTCGGGTACGGGCAGCCGGCGGGCCGTGTTGATCCGCGCGATCCGTGAGGCGATCCGTACCGATCGGCTGGCCCCGGACACACCGCTGCCGCCGTACCGGTCGCTCGCGGCCGATCTGGGCATCGCCCGCAACACGGTCGCCGACGCGTACGCCGAGTTGGTCGCGGAAGGCTGGCTGACGGCGCGCCAGGGCTCCGGTACCCGGGTCGCCCGCCGGGCCGAACCGCTCGCCGCGCCGCGCCGCCGCGCCCGGACCGGGCTGCCCGCGCGGCCCGCCGGCTCCACGCACAATCTGCGCCAAGGGCAGCCGGACGCGTCGTCCTTCCCGCGTACCGCGTGGGTCGCATCGGCCCGCCAGGCGCTGAACGCAGCGCCGAACGAGGCGTTCGGGCCCGGCGATCCGCAGGGGCGCCCGGAGTTGCGGGCCGCGCTGACGGACTATCTCGCGCGGGCGCGCGGGGTGCGTACCCACCCGGATCGGATCGTGATCTGCTCGGGTTTCGCGCACGCGTTGCGGCTGCTGTTCGCCGGCGTGCTGCGCGGGCCGGCCGCCGTGGAGTCGTACGGGCTCGCCTTCCACCGCTCGATCCTGGCCGCCGCATCGATCCGCACGCTGCCCCTGCGCATCGACGAACACGGCGCCGACACCGACGCGTCGGCCGTCCTGTCGAGTGCGCGCGTGGCGGTGCTGACGCCGGCGCACCAATTCCCCACCGGTGGGCCGCTGTCGCCCGAGCGGCGGGTCGCGGCGCTGGACTGGGCGCGGGCCCGGGGCGGGATCGTACTGGAGGACGACTACGACGGCGAGTTCCGCTATGACCGGCGTCCGGTGGGCGCGGTCCAGGGGATGGATCCGGACCGCGTGGTGTACGTGGGCTCGGTCAGCAAGAGCCTGTCCCCCGCGATCCGGCTCGGCTGGATGGTGCTGCCCGAGCACCTGGTGGAGGACGTCCTGGCGGTGAAGGGCCTGCGCGAGGCGTGGGCCGGAGTCACCGATCAGCTCACCCTCGCCGACTTCATCGAGGGCGGCCACTACGACCGGCACATTCGCCGGATGCGCCGGCGCTACCGCGCCCGCCGCGACCACCTGCTCGCCGCGTTGGCCGAACACGCCCCGCACGTCACCGCGACCGGCATCGCCGCCGGCCTGCACGCCGTCCTGCGCCTGCCACCCGGCACCGAGTCCTCCACCGTCAAGGCCGCCACATGGCAGGGCCTGGCTCTCGACGGCCTCTCCGCCTTCCGCCACCCGGACGCGACGGGCCCGGCTCCGGACGGCCTGGTGGTCGGCTACGCGACGCCCCCGGACCACTCGTACCCGGCGGCGGTGGAGGCATTGTGCCGCTCGCTGCCGCCGGAGGAGGGCCGGTAGCGCGGTCCAGTCGGGCGGCCGAGTCCGAGAAGACGACGATTCGGGTGTGCTCGCGACGGAGGTCGCGCTCGGCGACGGTCTTTCCGCGACGACCGGCCGTTGCGCGTCCGGCGGTCGTGCCGGTACGACCGCCCCGGCCTACGCCAACGCGTTCACGATCGTGCCGAACGCCGCCGGCAGGCGGTGGGCCGTGGGGACGATCAGGCGGGCCGTGTGGGGGCGGGCCCGGGCGGTGAGGAGGGTTTCGGTGAGGATGCGGTGGCGGCGGGACAGCCGGCGCCAGTCGGCTTCGTAGCGCTCGGGGCGGCCCGCGACCAGGGCGGCGACCAGGGCCCGGGCCGAGGCCAGGGCCAGGGCGATGCCCTCGCCGGTGAGCGCGTCGGTGTAGCCGGCCGCGTCGCCGACCAGCAGGACGCGCCCCGCGACCCG
>NZ_JBEXCV010000265.1:0-7218 GCF_040605455.1 Embleya sp. NPDC005575
ACGGGTTCGGCGGGTCCGGTAGTGCGGCCAGCGTCGCCTCCGGCCGGATCGCGTACCTGCTCGGCGTCCCACACCGCGGCGAGCGCGTCGAACCGCGCGGCCAGGAACCGGGCCAGGTTCTCGTCCCAGGCCAGCCGCCCCGCGGCCAGGTCGCGCGCGAACGCGCGGAAGGCATCGACGACGTCACCGGTCGGGACCGGTTTGCCGCCCGGCGCGGGCGAAAGACGCGGCAGCGTGAGGATCATGCCTCCACCTCATCAAGGCCACGGCGCCGCGCGCATCCTCCCGCAGGAGACAACAGTCGACCCGGCAGGACTTCAAGCGCGTCGGCGACGAAGCGCGGCACCGCCTCGACGGTCCCCTCGGCCAGGTCAGCAGCCCGCCGCGTGCAGCTCCGTCGACCCGGACGAAACGCCCGCGCGGCAGCAGCCCGGCGGCGGCGCGACCGGTGTACGGCGCGAAGTACAGGTCGTGCTCGAACGCCAACACCAAGGCGGGTACCCGGATGGTGGCGAGCGCGGCCGTCCCTGTACGGCGCGGTCGCCCACATTCGTTGATCGCAGGGCGAGAGCGACCACACCAGTCCGCGGTGCGGTCGGCCCGGGTCACTCGTCGCCCGCGCCCGGCCACCGTTCCTCGTCGTCGCTGTCGTCGTCCTCCAGGACGTGCGGCGCGCACGGGGGCAGAACTCGCCGTGGCTGTCGATGCGCCAGCCCTTGTTCTCCGCGAGGCGCTGCGCGTGCGCGGACTGATCCCTCAGCGGTGCTGACAGACCACCCAGACCTATCTGGAGTCGGTCGACTGGACCGACCCGGGCCATGTCGGCAGGGTCCTGCGCGTGTTCGAGCGGCTGCTCGACGACTGGGACCCGGACGCGCTACGGAGCCTGCACAACGCACTCCTGCGCGACGGCTACGCCACCGATCCCGAGACCGGCCACATCACGCCCGTCGGCGCCGGGCTGGCGGTGGGCAACCTGGCACACCTCAAGGACGCGCCCGCGATCCGCGAGCAACTCGCCCGGATCCAGCGGGCCGTGCTGGACGACCCGGCCCCGGCGGTGGGCAGCACGAAGGAACTCATCGACTCCACCGCCAAGGTCGTCCTCACCGAACGCGGCGTCCCCATCGACGACTCCATGGGTACCCGCCCTGGTCAAGGAGGCCCAACAACTCCTGGACCTGCACCCCTCGGCCCACACGCCCCGGCCCGACGGCCGCGACGCCGTCAAGCGCATCCTGGGGCTCGGTGTCCGATATCGCGATGGGACTCGCGGAACTGCGCAACCGCGGCTACGGCACCGGCCACCACCCGCGCGGGGCTCCGACACCGACACGCACACCTCGCAGTCAATCGGTCCCAGATGAACACACTCCGGCTTCGCTCAGGAACGGAACTCACCCGATCCAGTGATAGCGCCACACCTGTGCGATCGCTAGGTTCATGGTCACCAAGGCTGAGCTGCAACAACATGAGATCGACGGCACGGGCAACAGCTCGGACCCTCGGAGAAGCTCGCGGTGGCGCAGGCCCGGATGTTGTTGGACCAGAACGAGCACACCGGCGTGGTCGCGGCCGACATCACCGATCCGCAAGCCGTGTTCACCGATCCGGTGGCCGGCGCCATCCTCGACCTCGGCGAACCCGTCGTGATCGTGCTTGCCGGCGTGCTCCATTGTGTGGACGACCCGATCGCCGTGGCCGGCCACTACATGCGGGCTGCCGCCCCCGGGAGTTTTCTGGTGGTCTGCGACTACGTCACCGAGAACGACATCCTGAGAGCGCGGATCGAGGCGCTCATGGCGGCGACCGCGCCGTCCTGGCGGGTCCGACGCGCCCGCGACGTCGACGACATCCTGCGCGGCACCGCCGTGCTGCGGCCCGGTGCCGGCGATGTTGCCCACTGGCGGCCTGACCGCACACCGCTGAGGAGCATCACCGGCATGCCGCCGTCCCTGTCCCTGTACGGGGCGGTCGCCCGCATCTCGCGGTCGAAGTACGCCGGGTTGTACTTGTGCTGGCCCCACTCGCGCAGCTCGCGGTAGCGCGGCCCCTTGCGGGCTCGGATCGCTCGTAGGGTGCGTTCGTAGCCGAGCGGGCCGCCGCAGTCTTCGGGTGGACAGGCCCGACGGCCGGCGCTGCACCGTGGGTAGTGGGTGTTCGCGGCCGGGCGGTGGATCTTCTCCACGATGATCTGGTGGGTCCAGTGGTCGCCGAAGTCGTACACGTACCCCGCGCCGCTGCCCACCTCGGGCAGCACCTGGGCGACGGTGTACGCGGAGGGCTCGCGGCCGTTGTGCCCGTACGTCTCCCACCGGGCGCCGAACTCGTACAGGTGAGCGTCGTCCCAGCCCATGGCGATCTGGATGACGGCGTGCAGTCCGGAGAGCGTGGTGTGCGAGTGGACGTGGATTCGCCGCCACACCACCGGCTCGATATCCGGCATCGACACTCGCAGTTGGTGCACGGTCTCCACGAGGGCAACGGTATAGGCAGAGGCCCCGCTCGCCGCCAGTCCGGACTACAGCGGTAGGACCCACGCGTGGCCGGCGGTGCGTCCGGCGCCCTCGGGCGGCCTGCCCTGGCGTGTCTCGTCGATGACTTCGAGCACCCAGTCGTCCGCCTCGGACCTGGTCTCTTCCCAAATGGCTTCCACCTGCGCGGTGTCCATCCCGGCGGGACAGGTGATCACGCCGGTGTCCGGGTCCCAGTGGACGCCGTGGGCCGCGAGCCTGGAGCGGGCCCGGTCGCTTCGCCCGGACTCGATCGTGGACCAGTCGAACGTCTCGTGCGAACCGAGTGCGTGGGTGTCGCCGTCGCCACTCTGGTTGAACACCAGCTCGGTGACCGCGTCGTGGTCCGTCATCGGATCGACGTCGATGCCTTCGTGGAGAACGATGCTCATTTTCGGGCCTTCGGCTGATGGAGAACGGTCCCGGCACGCGGCTCGCGTCGGAGTTGGGATAGACGGATCTTCCCGCAGGGACGACCCCCATCGCTCCCTTCTCTCCTGCTCCGGCAATGTGGTTCCGTCGCCTCTCCCGTAGTGACGAAACCGCGTAGGTCTGGCGAATTGCCCGCAGCAGCAAGTCACTTGTTGTCCGTTGTCATCCAATCGAGGCGTTTGACAGCGAACCCAGTCGTTTCGGCTTTCGCGACAGCGAACCTAGGCGTGTGAGTGAGGACGCTGGGGGTGCTGGATGGCTGTACAGGCCGGTGTGGATCGCGGGAGTCGGCAGCCTGGTAAGCGGGCGCCTGGCTTCGGGCGCGCGGCCACGACCCGCCCCTCAGTCCGGTTCGCGAGGTCGGGGCCGCACGCGATGGACTGGCTCGTCGAAACCGGACACGGGTGGCGGGCTCGATTCGGAGGCAGTCGAGGAAGCGGTCCCCGCGACAATCAGCGGCACGCCGTCGGTCTGAGACGCAACCGCAGGTGACGGACACGACGAGCGTGCCGCCACCTCCGGGGGCACGTCACCCTTCCATGCCCTCGATTACGTCGCCGCGAACACAGGCGATGCCCTTGATCATGGCGTGAGGTGACCGGCTGCCCTCCGTGTTCGCCCCCGCCCCGGCGAAACCGAACTGGATCACCGCCTCGCCCAGGAGACTTGCGTCGCGACTCACCCTGACCCGTTGCCCCCGGGTGAACTCTCCGCGCTCGACGGTCATGAAGACCGCGGAGTCGCCGTTCGAAAAGGCGAACGAATCCGTCACCACTGCTCGCGTCATAGTGTCTTCTCCTCCGGCTGGACCGATCGGCGGGGTCACACAAGCGGCCTTCGACACGCGACAACGGAGCCTACCCAAGGACCTCACGGTGTCGGCCCGGCCGCCCAAGCCCGGAACCCCCTGGAGCCGACAGGCCCCGGCCATTGCACACGGCACCAACCGGCCGTCCGGTTTCAACGAAGGCAGTCCATCGGATCGTGGTCGCGCCGAAGCGAAGCACCGCCCACCCGGCTGCCAACGCGTTTATTGTCACGAACCCTGGGTCGACTGGGTTGCATGACACAGCGACTGGATTCGTTGACAACGAACACTTGTCACCGTCGGCGCCCGCGACCGAACGCCTGTCGCACAACAAGCAATCGCCGATCAGCGGGTGCCGGTCAGGAAGACGGTCGCGCGTTGGTCGAGGTCCTGGGCGCATCGCAGGCCGCGGGCGCGGAAGGGCGTGAGGCTGCGGCGCATGGTCTTGATCGCCTTGCGGGTGCGGACGGATTGGACGCCGTCCATGGCGTCGATGGCGCGGTTCCAGGTGTCGCATGCCTGCTCGACGCCGCCCTGGGCGATCTGCATTTCGGCTTGGGCGACCAGGTCGAGCGCGACGATCCGCGCGTATGTGCCCTGGGGGCGGTGCGCGGCCGCCGCGCCGTATTGTTCGGCGGCTTCGCGCCGGTCGTCAAGGGCTTCGAAGACCTTGGCCGCACGTGAGTGCACGGTGGCGACGGGTGGCCCCCATGCGAGCGCCCAGAACGGAACGTCGTCGCCTTGCCCGGCCGCAATGCCCGCCCGTGCGGCGTCGACCTCGCGAATCGCCCGCCGGTGGTCGCCGGCCTTGGCGAGGGCGTGCGCGTGGGTGACGCGGAACAGGGCCTCGGTGCGCACGTCGACCCGGCCGCGCACGATCGACAGCCCGGCGTCGGTGAGGGAGAGGCAGTGTTCCGGGTGGTGAAGCTTCATGGTCTGCATCGCCATGGTGCGCATGACGAAGCCGTCGTGGCCGACGATGCCCGACTCGACCGCGAGAGCGTACGACTGCATGTAGTACCGCTGCGCAAGTCCTTGTTGCCCGGCGTCGTAGCTCTTCCATCCGCTCAGGTGTACGCCGGACGCGGCGGCGGAGAGCATGTGTCGGCGGGCGTCGTCGGTGCGGAACCGGCCCCGGCACAAGGTGGCGACGTCGTCCCTGAGGTACTGGACCAGCGCGGAGCGTCCGTGTTGGCCCCCGTACCGTTCGTCCATCTCGGTGAAGGCGCGGACCATGTCCCGCACGGCGTTGACGTCGGCCTGTCCGGCGACGGCACCGGAGCGGACGGCGTGTGCGCGGGAGGCGATGTCGCGAACGTGATGCAGCGGCAGGACGGCCGCCGCGACGGAGTAGGCGCTGTTGGTCAGGAACCGTCGGCGATGCAATTCCGCTCCCCAGATCGGCGCGAGGGCGTCCCACGGGTCGACGCGTAAGGACAACCCGATGCTGTCATCGTCCCCGTTTGCGCCGGCCGGCAGCCCGATGTCGTCCAGGGTGACCGGGCGCCCGAGCCGGCGGGCCAGCGCCTCGGCGAGGTAGGACCCGGTGCGGCCGGCGGGTTTGGCGCCGGTGATCCAGTGCTCGATCGAGGACCGGTTCGTCCGCAGGAACTCCCCGTTCTCGGCTGCCACTCTGCGGACCGCGTGGGCCAGGGCCTCGTACGTGAGACCGGCTTCCGCGACCGTGTCCCGCAGGCGCGCGTTGGGCGTGCGTTTCGGCATCGAACAGCCCCCATATACGTCGTATACAGCCCTCTCCCGGCCATACCGTATCGCCGTGTCCGGGGCACGAGTTGACTGATCGGCAGGCCCGAGAAGCGGGCGAAACCCCGGCACCATGCGTGCGCCGGGGTGCCGCAGTACCGCGGCCGATACACCAGGCAGGTCGGGGCGCCGGTTCGGCGCGCCCGGCCGCGGGTGATGGCCGCGTCGTCCGAGAAAGGTTCGCATCCCATGGACCACGTTCTGATCACCGGCGGTGCCGGGTTCGTCGGCACCAGGCTGGCCGCCGCGCTGTTGGCGCGCGGGGCCCGGGTGACCGCCGTCGACAACCTGTCGGCCGGTCGACTGCCGGCGCTGGCGGCCCTGTCGACCGACGAGCGGTTCACGCTCGTGGAACACGACGTCACGCGCGCGTTCGAGGTCGCCGGCGAGGACACGCTCACGGCGGTGGTACACCTGGCCAGTCCGGTGGGCCCCGCCCTGGTGCGCGAGCAGCCGGTCCGTACCCTGCTCACCGCGTCGTTGGGCACCATGCACGCCCTGGAGATCGCCCGACGCCGTCGGCTGCGAATCGTCCTGGCCTCCTCGGCGGAGGTCTACGGCGACACCGAAACCATCCCGCAGACCGAGGACTGTCGCACCGCCGTCGACCCCAACGGACCGCTGTCGGCATACGCCGAGGGCAAGCGATTCCTGGAGGCCCTGGCAACCGGCTACCGGCGCGAACACGCCGTCGACACCGGCATCGTGCGGCCGTTCAACATCTACGGGCCCACGTTCGAGGGTGACTCGCGGGTGGTCACCGCCTTCGTCGTGGCCGCACTTCGCGGACAGGAACTACGTCTGAACGGCGGCGGACACGCACTGCGCAGCCTGTGCTTCGTGGACGACTTCGTGGCCGGGCTCCTGGCGATGCTGCGATCGAGCGATCCCGGCCCCATCAACCTGGGTTCGGCCGACGGCGTGCGCATCCGCGACCTGGCCGAACTGGTCGTGCACGCGGTGGGGTCGGGCACCATCAGCCACGTGCCCGGTGTGGAGGGCGAGACCCGCACGAGTTGCCCTGACATCTCCCGCGCGCAACGGGTACTGGGGTGGAGCCCGACCACGCCCCTGGCGGAGGGAATCGCGGCCACCGTCGCCGGTATGCGCGCCCTGGTCCACACCTCGGCGGGAGGATCACGATGAGTGTGCGTCTGAGCGTCCCCGCCGCCTGGCGGACCCTGTTGCCCGGCGTCGACACCGACGCCCTGACGTGCGAGGCGACCACCGTGGGCGATGCCCTGACCTGGCTCACCCGAGCTCACCCCGCACTCGGTGAGCGCCTGCTGCACGAGGGCCGGATCGTGGCGTGGACGAACGTCTTCATCGGTGAGGACAACGTGCGTGACCTTGACGGTCTCCGCACGCCCCTGCCCGCCGCCGGGGCGACCCTGACGATTCTCCCGGCGATGGCGGGAGGATGAGCATGTCCACCCGCTCCCACCTCGCCGGCACGGTCACGCTCCCCACGTCCACCGTCGAGATCGGCGCCCCCGAACGCCACCTCGACACGCTCGCCACCCAGCAGAGCTACGCACGGGTGTGGTTCGAGGACGAGGCCCCACAACACACCGTCATCGTGGCCGCGTTCACCATCGACGCACACCCGGTCACCACACCGCAGCGCTTCGCTCGCCTCCTCCTCACCCGCCCCGAGAACCTGCGGGACAAGGACACTGCTCTCCTGCGCGAACTCACCAG
>NZ_JBEXCV010000266.1:0-7201 GCF_040605455.1 Embleya sp. NPDC005575
CAGTCCCGGTGCCATTCGCACCCCCGCTCGCTCCCGGTGCCATTCGCACGCCCGCTCGTCGAACACCGGCGCGGCGTCCGGCTCGGTGCTCAGCTCGTCGGTGCACTCGCGCACCCGGCAGCGGCGGAACAGCGGATCCGCGCCGCCGCCCACATGCAGCGCGGCATAACCGGCGCCGATCACATCGCACCCGGTGAAGGTGCCGCCGGCCTGCTCGGCGACGTACAGGCCGTTCTTGCCCGGCCGTTCGATCCGCAGGCCGTGCACGTTCGGCCGGGCGCCGGTCCACACCACCAGGCCCGAGCCGGCGCAGTCCTCGATCGAGCCACCGGCCAACTCGGCCCGCGAACCCGCGTCGAACACGATGCCCGCGGCCCCCGCGCCGGCGACCCGGTTGCCGGCCAACTCGGCGACACCCTCGCCGGTGACCTCGATCCCGGTGCGCCCGGCCGCGCGCACCGTGCATCCGGACACCCGCGATCCGGTCGGCGAACCGATCCCGATCCCGGTCGCGGTGTCCGCGACCAGGCAGCCGGAGAGCGCCGCGGAGGAGCGGCCGGTGACCGCGATCCCGGTCATCGCCGCGGCCGAGACCGTACAGTCGGTCAGCTCGGCTCGGGCGGTGTCCACGGTGTGCACGCCGTGTTCGGGCGTGCCCTGGACCCGGCAGTCGGCCAGCTTGAGCACGGCGGTACCGGCGGCGTGTACCGCACCGTAGCCGGAATCGAGAATGCGACAGTCGGTCAGGTCGGCGCCCGCGCCCTCGGTGAGAAGTACACCGTTGGTCGCCGAGCGGCGCACCGAGCAGCCCTGGGCGACCACCCGCGCGGTGCCGTCGAGCACGAGGCCGGCCGCGGCGGCGTCCAGGATCCGGCAGTCGGTCAACTCGGCCCGGGCGCTGCCGCCGAGCCGGATGCCGGCCGCGCCCGGCGCGCTGACCCGGCTCTCGCCGGCCACCGCCGAGGAGGCGTCCTCCAGCAGCAGCCCGACCCGACCGCAGCCGCCCAGCACCGAATCGGTCAGGCGCAACATCGCCCGCCCGCGCAGCCGGATCCCGGAACCGGACGTGGCGTCCAGACGCAGCCGCGCGATGCCCACCCGCGCGCTGCCCGACACCACGATCCCGGTGCCCTCGACGGCGCTCACCTCGACGTCCTCGACCCGGGCCCGCGCGTCCCCGGACACATGCAGGCCCGCGAGCCGCGTGCCACGGATGCGCGTGCCGGTGAGCAGCAGCGCCGAGGTCGTGCCGGCGGCCGTCGGCGGCGCGTCCAGGTCCGGATCGCCGCCGTCCTCCGCGTCCCGATCGGGCCCGCCGCGCACCTCGATCCGGCCGCCCGTGACCGTGCAGTCGGCCAGGATCAGACCCGCGCCCGGACCCACGCTGACCGCCGGCGCGTCGGTGCCCGCGCCGTACAGCCCCAGCCCGCGCACCACGCAGTCCGCCGCGTCGACGGTGATCGCCGGGCCCTCGGCGCTCGCGGTCAGCACCACCTCGCCGCCGCCCGGTTCCGGACACAGCGTCACCGACCGGGCCAGCACCAGCGATTCGGTGTAGTGACCGGCCGCGATCAGCACGGTCGCGCCGGGGGCGGCGGCGCGGACCGCGTCCGCGATCCGGCGATGCGTGCCCCGGCCCTTGGCGGCCACCCGGACATCCGGCGCGGTGGAGCCGCCTGCTCGACGCTCGACGCTCGACATCTGTGCGCTACGCATCCTTGTGCCGGTACCAATCCGGGTTGATTCCCGCACGCACCTGCGGCAGCAGCCACCCGTTGAACATCTTCTCGCCGATCTTGAAGCCGATATTGAGCAGGAACTCGGTGGCTCCCTGGCGGTGGAAGAACCGGCCGCCGGCGGCGTTGAGGAAACCGACACGGGCGAGCGAGACGCTGCCGGTGCTGATCACGCCGGACAACGATGCGATCGCGCCGTCCCCCAGCGCCTCCCAGCCGGAGAGCTTGTGGGTGACGCCGTCGGAGTCCTTGACGCCGAACACGCTCGCGTTGATGCTGCCGTTGACCAACCCGGCCAACAGGCCGACGCCGGCGCTGTAGCCGAAGTCGTAGGTGCCGCTGCGCCAGCGCACCGCGGTCTCGTTGCCCGCCCACTCGTTGGCCCACGTCTTGTCGTGGTTGCCCGGCCGGCGGTTCCAGTGCTTGCCGCCGTCGATGTTGCCGTAGCCGCTCTTGAAGTCGCCGAGCTTGCGGAAGCCGTCCATCTTGTTCTCGTGCACGAAGGCGCCCACGCCGCCCTTGACCACGCCGCCCACCGCCGCGTTCAGCGCGGCCTTGCCCCAGTCGACGTCGGACAGGCTCTTGCCCTGGGCCCGCGCGTTGATGTCGGCGACGATGATGTTCGCGGTGAACTCGATCGCGAACTCCTGGGCGAACTCCACCGCGAGCTTCTTGACCAGGACCGACTTACCGTAGCTCTGGTAGGCGGCCTCGGCCAGGGTGACGGTCCCGGAGGTAGGGATGCCCGGGAGCCCGGCCAGCGCCGTACGGAACCGCGTGGCGTCGATACCGACGGTGCTGCCCGACCACGGCATGCGCTGACCCTCACGGATGCGCCGCACCCAGCCGCGCACCTCGGTCATCTGGCCGCGGAAGTCGTACTCGCTGCCGACCACCCGCCACCGGTTCAGCGAGTCGTTGACGATCACCGCGCCGCCGTCGGTGCGCCGCGAGACCAGATGGCCGCCCGTGTCGTAGCGCCGCCACTGGCCGCGCCACGCGTCCGTCTCCAGGAAGTAGAGCTGCCCGTCGGGCGTCCTCTTGGCCTCGCGGGTGCGCACGACGGTGCCGTGGTCGAACTCCTTCCAGGTGGAGGTGTTCGGCGAGGTGCCCTCGTTCGGTCCGTACTCGCGGACGCGTGCCGGTGCGTCGGTGATGTGCGGCGGGGTCTCGTGGATCACCGACGTCACGCCCGCGCGCACCGTCGAGTCGCGGAAGAGCAGGTTCTTGCCGTCGAGCGGAGTCGCCTGCCATGCACCGGCGCCGTTGTCCGCCTTCGGGTTCCACCAGGTCCGCACCCGGTCGCCCTCGCTCGGGACGATCTGCCCGGCCCGGTCGAACTTCTGCCACGTCCAGGTGTCGGTGCCGGGCACCTTCCACGAGTCGACGTACCGACCGCTGTCGAGCATGCGTCGCTCGCGCACCAGGTTGTTCGTCGCGTCGAAATCCCGGAACGAGTCGTCGAAGGGCAGCTTGGGGTCGTCCGAACTGCGGAAGAGCACACGCTTGCCGGACTCCTGTACCTCACCGGCGGCGTTGATCCGTTCCCACTGCCAGGTCTTCGCGGTCGACGAGCCGCGCGCGACGATCGTGATCGAGTTGCCGTCGGCGAGTTCCCAGGTGTCCTTGCGGCCGGTGATGTAGCCGTGGCCGTCGTACTCGACCCAGTTGCTGTTCGGATTGGCCGCGTGGCCGGTGCTGGCGGGAGCGGGTGGTTCCGGCGTGGTGTAGTGGCGGACGTTGCCGTTCGGGAAGCCCTCGCGCACCACTGCCCACCGGGTGGTGCCGTCCGCGCCCACCACCGGACGCAGGTCCTGCCAGATCTCCCCGCCCGGTCCGTTGTTGGGGGTCTCCAGCCGGTAGCCGACCTCGTCGCCCCGGCTCCACGGGGTCGCCCCGGCGGGGGCCGAGGGGTGCGGCGTCACCGAGTCGCCGACCTTGAGCGTCGTGCCGTCGGCCAACTTGGTCTGCGAGCGGGCGAAGCCGCCGTCGGCCAGGATGTCGAACGAGCTGCCGTCGTCGCCGACGAACCGAACGCCGCCGCTCCGCACCAGGTTTCCGTCCGCGTCCAGGGCTGACTTCTCCCAGGTGAACACCTGGTAGCGGGTGTCGGAGGCGAGGAACGATTGGGTGCCGGTGGGCTCGACCCTGTGGTTGCTCAGCCATTTGCGGGCCCACTGCGGCGGCCGCTGCTCGGAGATGCGGGTCGTGGTGAACGTCGAGCCGTCCGGCTTGACCTCGTGCTTGCCGGTCTCCTTGCCCTGCGGCGAGTGCTCGTCCCAGGACGCCTTGCGGATTCCGGCGTTGTCCAGCGGGTGTTCGAGGTAGTGCCGGGCGTGGTCGGTCCGGTGCATCGGACCCCACTGCTTCTGCACCACTTCACCGGCGTGCGTGCCGGCCGTCGGCCCGTGCCGGTCGCTCCAGCCGCCGTCACGGTGCGGGGTACGCGGACCACTCGCCAGCTCCTGCCCCGCGCCGTCGTAGCGATGCCAGGTCCAGCCGTCGGCGCCCTTGATGCCCAGCGTGTGCCCGGCCTTGTTGTCGAACTTCTGGAGTGTGTCCCGGAATTCGCGCACCGTGATGAAACGCTCGTTGACGTCCGTGTAGCCGAAGCCGGACGTGTCGAACTTGCGTGAACCCTTGTCGAGGGGGACGCCGTCCGTGCCCCACTCGACCCACTTGGTGCGTTGGCTGAACGAGCCGAAGCCGTTGAGGTCGGTACGGCGGAACGCGTCGAGGGTGTTCCCGTTCGGCAGCAGTCGGCGTTCGAAGACGACCGCCTTCCCCGGAGTGTTCGACTTGAGTTGCATCCGACCGTTGGCGGCGCCGTGCAGGTCCACCGTGCCGTGTTGGAAGTCGTTGGGAGTGAAGCCCTGGTCGGGGGACTGGCCGGGGCGGAACTCCTGGCGCCAGGTGGGCGTCGGTGTGGTGTGGTCGACGATGTATTGGTGCTTGGTCAACCGACCGTCGTCGAGCACGTTGAGGCCCTCGCGGGTGACCGTTCCGTCCAGCCGGAACTCGTGGAACTCCCCGTGGCGCACGGTGTTCGGATGCGCGACCTCGACCCGGTAGCCGGTGTGCGTGCCGTTGGCATCCGTGAGCCGGGTGAGCCGTTGTTCCGGGGGGAGCGGCGTGCCGTGCGTGTCGGTGAGGGTGTCGCCCGCCACGAACCGGGTTTGGCCGGTACCGCCCAGCACGGTGCCGCGTTCGAGGGCGCCGGTCGTGGTGTCGTAGCGGATCGAGTGACCGGTGGCGGGGTCGGTGACGCGAAAACCGTTGTCGACGGTGGTGAGGTTGCGGTCGGTGACCCGGGTGCCGTGTACGTCGGTGAGGAAACGGCCTGTGTCGTCACCGACCACGAAGCGGGCTGCGCCGGGTCCGCCGACGGCGATGCCGTGTTCGGCGATCGAACCGTCGGCGAGGTAGCGGGTGCTGTGTCCGCCCGGCTCGGTGACCCGGAAGCCGCCGCCGTCGAGCGCGGTGACCTCGACATCGACGACGCGGGTGCCGTGCGTGTCGGTGAGGATGTGGTCGGCGTCGCCACGCGCGACGACGAAGTGGGACTCGCCCTCGCCGCCGAGCAGCGTGCCGCGCTCGAAGCCGCCGTTGGCGGGGTCGTAGCGGACCGAGTGGCCGGTGGCGGGGTCGGTGACCCGGAAGCCGTTGTCGACGGTGGTGAGGTTGCGGTCGCCGACCGGGGCGCCGTGGAGGTCGGTGACGCTGCGGTGCGCGTTTTCGCCGACCACGAAGCGGGGTTCGCCGGGGCCGCCGAGTGCGATGCCGTGCTCGGCGACCCAGCCGTCCGCGGTGTAGCGGGTGCTGTGGCCGCCGACCGGTTCGGTGACCCGGTAGCCGCCGCCGGTGAGCGGGGTGACCTCGACGCCGGCGACGGGATTGCCGTGCACGTCGGTGAGCACGTGGCCGGTGTCACCGCCGACGATGAAGCGGGGCTCGCCGAGCTCGTTCAGGGCCAACCCTCGGTCGACCACGCTGCCGTTGCCGTCGTAACGGATGGAGTGGCCGGTCGCGGGGTCGGTCACCCGGTAGCCGTTGTCGAGCTCGGTCAGGGTGTGGTCGGTGACCGGCTTGCCGTGCACGTCGGTCGGTACCGGGGGCCGGCCGTCGCGGAATACCACGAAGTGCGACTCGCCGGGGCCGCCCAGGGCGATGCCGTGCTCGGCGACGCTGCCGTCGGCACGGTAGCGGGTGGTGGCGCCGCTGCCGGGTTCGGTGATGCGGTAGCCGCCGCCGTTGACCGCGGTGACGTCGACGCCGGTGACGGGGTTGCCGTGCACGTCGGTGAGGACGGGGCCGTGCTCGCCCGGCACGACGAAGTGGGCCTCGCCGGCGCCCTGGAGCGCGGTGCCGCGTTCGACGATGTGGCCGTCGCCGCCGTACCGGACGGACCCGCCGGTGGCGGGATCGGTGACCCGGTAGCCGTCGGGGATCGTGGTGAGGGTGTGGTCGGTGATCGGCTTGCCGTGGGCGTTGGTCAGGACCGGAGGCCGGACGTCGCTGTGCACCACGAAGTGGGGTGCGCCCGTCCCACCGAGCGCGATGCCCTGGTCGGCGATGGCCCCGTTGGTGCGGTAGCGGATGCTGTGGCCCCCGGCGGGGTCGGTGACCCGGTAACCACCCCGCACCACGGTGACGTCGACGCCGGTGACGGGGTTGCCGTGCACGTCGGTGAGGAAGGGCCAGCCGGTGCCGTTGTCGACGACGAACCCGGGCTCGTGCGGTGAGGCTAGGGCAAGGCCCTCGTCGAGGACGTGGCCGTCGTTGCCGTACCGGATGGAGTGGCCGGTCGCGGGGTCGGTTACGCGGTAGCCGTCGTGCACCGTCGTGCGGATGGCCGCACCGTCGAGCGTGGTCGAGTCGAGACCGACATGCAGGGCGGTGATCGCGGTCGGCGGCGGGACGTTCCCGGCGACCGACGCGGTCGGCAACATGTTCGAGCCGGCTGAGCCGCCGCCCGAACCGTGCCCGCTGCCGCCGACCAGCCTCGGGTGCTCCAGCAGGCTCTGTGCCTGGACCTGGGCGAGGCCCTTGTCGATCCGGGCCGGGTCGACGCCGAGTTGGTCGAGCCGGGTGAGCGCGGTCTCCACCTTGGCCGAGGCGTGGTCCACCGCGAGCCGGGCGTCGCGCTCGAACGGGGACGGCTTGGAGGACCCGCCGGGGCGGATTTCCAGGTCGTGCAACACCTGCTGGGCCCGGCCCAGTTCGGTCCGCGCCGAGGCCAGGTCGCGCCAGGCCTCGACGCGGCCGGCCCGCAGCGGATCGTCGGCGGTGCCGAACAGCGCGCCGATCCGGTCCGCGTCCCGCTGCCACAGCTGCTCCAGCCGGGTCGGGGACAGCCGGTTGGCCGGGCCGGCCAGGCCGCCGCCCGGCTGTGGCGGCGTCGGCGCCGCGGCGACCGGGTTCGCGGTCGGCGTGCCGGGGCGCAGCTCCCCGCCGCCGAGGCCGCC
>NZ_JBEXCV010000267.1:0-7171 GCF_040605455.1 Embleya sp. NPDC005575
CACCATCGCCGACCCCGAGGACCCGCGTCCGCTGCCGCTGATCACCGTGGACGAGCCCGCGATCTCGATGACCATCGGTACCAACACCTCGCCGCCGAGGCCGCACCGGCGCTGGGTTGTTGCTGCGGCGCGCGGATCTGCGCGAGGCGGTCCGCGAGGGCCGCGAGGGGAACCTGGTGTTGTTCGTGGTGGACGCGTCCGGGTCGATGGCGGCGCGCAAGCGCATGCGCGCGGTCAAGGGCGCGGTGCTCTCCCTGCTCCTGGACGCCTATCAGCGGCGGGACAAGGTCGGCCTGGTCACCTTCCGCGGCGCGGACGCCTCGCTGGTGCTGCCGCCGACCTCCTCGGTCGAGATCGGCGCGGCCCGACTGGCCGCGCTGCCCACCGGCGGGCGTACCCCGGTGGGTGCAGGACTGCTGCGCGCACACGAGACGTTGCGGGTGGAGCGGCTGCGTGATCCGCTGCGCCGGGCGCTGGTGGTCGTGGTCACCGACGGGCGGGCGACGGGCGGGCGGGACGCGCTGGGCGAGAGCCGGCGGGCGGCGCGGCTGTTGGCCGCGACGGGGGTCGCCTCGTTGGTGGTGGACTGCGAGAGCGGGCCGGTTCGGCTCGGGCTGGCGGCGCGGCTCGCCGTCGACCTGGGCGGGCCGGTGGTCACGCTGGACGAACTGGCGGCGGACGGCCTGGCGGGGCTGGTTCGGGATGTACGTTCGGTGGCCTGACCCGCGTCCCGACCTGTTCGCCGGGTCCGCCGCCGGCCGCAGGCGGCCGACTTGTGACCCGCCGGCTTGCAACGCCGACGGGTCGAGGTGTTCGGCCCGGTCGGTGACCGAGGCCGGTTCGGTGTTGCGCTCGTGCTTTCGTCGACCCTTCCACACCGGGTCGACGTTCCTATCCACAAGGGAGATCACCATGCCGCAGGGCGTTCCCACGCACGTGCCCGCCGACGGGCTGACCACGCGTCAGCGTCGGAATCGGGCTCTGGTCGTCGTGCACACCGGGCCCGGAAAGGGCAAGTCCACGGCCGCGTTCGGGCTGGCCCTGCGCGGCTGGAATCAGGGCTGGCCGATCGGGGTGTTCCAGTTCGTGAAGTCGGCGAAGTGGAAGGTCGGCGAGGAGAGCGTGCTGCGCACCCTCGGGCGCGTGCATACCGAGACCGGCGAGGGTGGTCCGGTCACGTGGCACAAGATGGGCGAGGGCTGGTCCTGGATCCAGCGCGAGGGCACCCAGGAGGACCACGCCGAGGCGGCCCGACAGGGCTGGGAGCAGATCAAGCGCGATCTGGCTGCCGAGACCTATCGGGTTTATGTGCTCGACGAGTTCACCTACCCGATGAAGTGGGGCTGGGTGGACGTGGACGAGGTGGTCGCGGTGCTGCGCGATCGGCCCGGCAGTCAACACGTGGTGATCACCGGTCGCGACGCCGACCCGCGCCTGATCGAGGCGGCCGACCTGGTCACCGAGATGACCAAGATCAAGCACCCGATGGACGCGGGCCAAAAGGGCCAGCGAGGCATCGAGTGGTGAGTGCTCCGGCGCTGCCGCGTGTGGTGATCGCCGCACCCGCCTCCGGGCACGGCAAGACCACCGTCGCCACCGGGCTGATCGCGGCGTTCACCCGACGCGGCGACGTCGTGTCGCCGCACAAGGTGGGGCCTGACTACATCGATCCCGGCTATCACGCGCTCGCGGCCGGCCGGCCCGGGCGCAACCTGGACCCGTTCCTGGTCGGCGAGGACCGGATCGCACCGCTGTTCGCGCACGGCGCGCGCGGTGCCGATCTGGCCGTGGTCGAGGGTGTGATGGGCATGTTCGACGGTGCGGCCGGGCGTGGTGGGTACGCCTCCACCGCGCACGTCGCGCGTCTGCTCGCGGCGCCGGTGATCCTGGTCGTGGACGCGCGGGCGCAGAGCCGCTCGGTGGCCGCGCTCGTGCGCGGGTTCGACGCGTTCGATCCGGACGTGGGCGTGGCCGGGGTGATCCTGAACCGGGTCGGCTCGGACCGGCACGAGAGCATGCTGCGCGAGGCGCTGGACGAGATCGGCATGCCGGTTCTGGGTGTGCTGCGCCGGCACGACGCGATCGCCAAACCGGCCCGACACCTGGGCCTGGTCCCGGTCGCCGAACGGCATGCGGACGCCGTGCGCACGGTGGACGCGCTCGGCGAACTTCTCGCGCGCAGCGTCGACCTGGCCGCGGTGCGGCGGATCGCGGCGGGCGCGGGGCCGCTGCCGGACGCGCCGTGGGACCCGGTGCACGAGGTGGCCGGACCGATTCCCGGGCGACCCACCATCGCGCTCGCGGGTGGTTCGGCGTTCACCTTCGGGTACACGGAGACCGCCGAACTGCTCGGGGCGGCCGGAGCCGACGTGGTCACCGTCGACCCGCTGCGGGACGAGCGGCTGCCGGCGGGCACGGCGGGACTCGTGCTGGGCGGCGGCTTTCCCGAGGTGTACGCGGCGGAGTTGTCCGCCAATACGACACTGCGCGCCGACGTGCTGGCGCTGGCCGCGCGCGGCGGTCCGATCGCGGCCGAGTGCGCGGGTCTGCTGTACCTGGCCCGGACGCTGGACGGTGCGCCGATGTGCGGTGTGCTGGACGCCGACGCGCGGATGACCGAGCGGCTGACCCTGGGCTATCGGGAGGCCACGGCAGCGCACGACTCGGTGCTCGCCGTGACCGGACGGGTGGTGCGCGGGCACGAGTTCCACCGCACGACGCTCACGCCGCGGGCCGGCAGCCGGGCGGCGTGGTCCCTGGGCGACTCCGGCTTGGAAGGGCACATCGCGGGATCGGTGCACGCGTCGTATCTGCACGCGCACTGGGCCGGCGCGCCCGATCTGGCCCGCCGGTTCGCCCGGTCCTGCTCGCTCGCGGCCGATCCGGCGGGCGCGGGAACGGCGGACGCGGGCGCGGGCGCGCGGGACGGCGTGGGGGTGCGGCCGATTACCGACCGCAGGGATGGGAGCACGCTCGGGCGGTGATCGGCGCAACCTCGGACGGGGCGGCCGACGTCGTGTCGGATACGGGCTGCTCTTCGTGGGGCCGCATGACCACGCGCGGAGCCTCCCTCGGGGTTCGGCACGATGAGGGGGATGGCCATGGCTGATCGGGTGACCGTGATCGGGTACGACGGCGCGCCACTGTCGGCACCGGCGGTGCAGGCGCTGCGGACGGCGACCCTGGTGGCGGGCCCGGAACGGTTGTTGGCCGCCGTCACGGTGCCCGAGGGCGCCGAGCGGGTCGTGCTGGGCAACGTGCATGTGGCCGCGCAGCGGATCGGCGCGCATCGCGGCATCGCGGTGGTGCTGGCCGTCGGCGACCCCGGGTTCTTCGGGATCGTGCGGTTGTTGCGCCGGGCCGAATACGGCCTGGAGTTGGAGATCGTGCCCGCGGTGTCCTCGGTGGCGCTGGCGTTCGCCCGGGCCTCGATGCCGTGGGACGACGCGCGGGTGGTCAGCGCTCTGGGCCGGGACGTGCGGCGCGCGGCGAACGTGTGCCGGGCGTTCGGCAAGGTCGCGGTGCTCACCGGTCCGGGCGCGGGGCCGGCCGAACTCGCCGCGCTGCTCCCGGATGTGCCGCGCACCTTCGTGGTGTGCGAGCACCTGGGCACCGAACGGGAGGAGATCTCGATGGTCTCCGCCGAGCATGCGATCGAGCACGAGTGGTCCGACGTGGACGTGGTGATCGTGATCGGGCCGGCTCCGCGCGCGGGTGCGGCGGCGGGCTGGCTGGCGGGCGAACGGCCCGGTTTTCCCGGGCCGGTGCGCGGCTGGGCGGTGCCGGAGGACGCGTACGCGCACCGGGCGGGCGCGATCACCCGGGCCGAGGTGCGCGCACTGGCGGTGGCCCGACTCGGGCCGCGGCTGGGCGACCTGGTCTGGGACATCGGGGCGGGCAGTGGTTCGGTGGGCATCGAGTGCGCGCGGCACGGCGCGGCGGTGGTCGCGGTCGAGCAGGACGCGTTCGGGTGCGACCTGATCACCGAGAACGCCGGCCGGTTCGGGGTCGAGGTGCAGGTGGTACACGGCAAGGCCCCCGAGGTGCTGTCCCGATTGCCGTTGCCGGACGTGGTGTTCGTCGGCGGTGGCGGACCCTCGACGGTGGCCGCGTGTGCGGCGCGCCGGCCGGAGCGAATCGTGGCCGCGATGTCGGAGGTGGACCGGGTGGCCGAAACGCGGGCGGTGCTGGAGCGCTCGGGTTACGCCGTGGAGGGCTGTCTGTTGCAGGCATCGCGGCTGGCGCCGGTCGCCGGTGGCGCCCAACGACTGGAACCGGCGCATCCGGCGTTCGTGGTGTGGGGGGACCGGGCTTGACCGGGGAACGGGTGTCGGGTCGGTGGACGACTGCCGGCCGGGCGGCGGGAGTTGCCGCGCCGGGTGCTTCGCCGGCGGGCGCCGCACAGGGGCTGGATTCGGCCACGTCCGGCACGGTGTCGGTCCGGCCGGACCGGGATCCTGTCCGGCGGATCCCGGCGGGCCCGCGTTGTCTGGTGCCACCGACCGGACAGGACCTGGTGGTCGGGGTCGGGGCGGCGCGCGGGGTGGGCGCGGAGGAGGTGCGCGCGAGCGTGTGCGCCGTGCTCGCGCGGGCCGGTCTGGCGCGCTCGGCGGTGCTGGCGCTGGTGACCGTGACAGCCCGGGCGGACGAGCCGGGACTGGTCGCGGGAGCAGCGCTGCTCGGACTGCCGCTGTGCGCCCGTGCCGCGGAGGAACTCGCCGCGGTGCCGGTGCCGCATCCGTGCGAGCGGGTCCGGGCGGCGGTCGGCACGCCGGGCGTGGCCGAGGCCGCCGCGCGACTCGGGCCGCTACCGGGCACACCGTTGGGCGAGTTGCTGGTGGCCAAGACGCGCGGCGTGGGGGCGCGCCCACGCTGTACGGTCGCGGTGGCCCGCCATCGGCCGGCGGGCGGGCGAGCGGCCGACACGGGACCGGCGGACGGTGGGGCGAACGCCGGGGCGGACCAACAAACGCCGTGATCGGTACGAGAATGGGCGGATTCGACGATGCGACAGTCGATTTCGCACGGCGAACCGGTCGAGAAGTGCCGGCTCACGGTCAACGCCGGGACCCCGGCCGTCGGACCGGGCACCATCACCACCATCATGGACACGAACGACACGGGCGGGGCAGGGGCACCGGTCAGGGGTACGGAACCACGGACATGGGCAGTGACGCGATGACGGAACTCGACGGGCCCATTCCCGACGAACGGGACGGCGCACCGGGCGCACGCGTCGCGCCGGACGTGGACCTGCGCCATCACGGCGACGCGGAGATCGGGCCGGGACTGGTGGACCTCGCCGTCAACGTCCGGCTCACGGCCCCGCCGCCGTGGCTCGTGCGCCGCCTCACCGCGAGCCTGGGCGACCTGGCCGCCTACCCCGACACCGGCCGGGCCCGGGCGGCCATCGCGGCCCGACACCGGCGCCCGATCGCCGAGGTGCTGCCCACGGCGGGCGCCGCCGAGGCATTCGTACTGCTCGCCCGAACCCTGACCCCTCGACACGCGGTGGTCGTGCACCCGCAGTTCACCGAGCCCGAGGCCGCGTTGCGGGCCGCCGGGCACACCGTGCACCGGGTGCTGCTGGACGAGCAGGACGGCTTCACCCTCGATCCGGCCCGGATCCCCGACGAGGCCGACCTGGTCGTTCTGGGCAACCCGACCAACCCCACCTCGGTACTGCACCCCGCGGCCACGATCGCCGCGCTCGCACGCCCCGGCCGAATCCTGGTGGTCGACGAGGCGTTCGCCGACACCATCCCCGGCGAACCCGAAAGTGTGGCCGACCGACGCGAACTTCCCGGGCTCGTGGTTGTGCGAAGTCTCACGAAAACCTGGGCGTTGGCCGGACTTCGAATCGGTTACGTCCTGGCTTCCCCGGATCTGGTGCGCATCCTCACGGACGCTCAGCCGTTGTGGTCGGTGTCGACACCGGCGCTGATCGCCGCCGAGGCGTGCTGCACGCCGGAGGCGCTCGCGCAGGCGGAGGCGTTGGCCGTTACGCTCGCGGCTGACCGTTCGTACCTCGTGGAGAGGTTGCGCACGGTCTCGGGGATGCGGCTACCGGTCGTTCCCCGTTCCTCGTTCGTGCTCGCGCGGATCGAGGGGGGCCCAGAGATCCGCGAGCAGCTGAGGGAGCGAGGCTACGCGGTTCGGCGGGCCGACACCTTTC
Source organism: Embleya sp. NPDC005575 (assembly GCF_040605455.1). Classification (NCBI taxonomy): domain Bacteria; kingdom Bacillati; phylum Actinomycetota; class Actinomycetes; order Kitasatosporales; family Streptomycetaceae; genus Embleya; species Embleya sp. NPDC005575. The sequence continues at coordinate 6,176 of NZ_JBEXCV010000267.1, forward strand.
CGGGCCTCGGCCCGGATTGGCTTCGGATCGCGGTGCGGGATCGTGCCACGACGCTGGCCTTCGCGGCTGCCCTGGAAGGAGTAGTTACATGAGCGAAGCCGACGAGCGCCGACCTGCTGGGGAGGGCGTGGGCCCTGCCCCGGCCAGGCACGCCGCCGGCACCGGTCCGGTGGGGGAACCGGCCGGTCCATACCCATACGACGATCTGGACGACGAGGACTCGCTGTTGATGCCGGGGCCGCAGGCCGGCTGGGCCGACCCGAACGTGCCGGTACCGGCTGCTCCCGGGATGTCCCTGGCCGATCGCATGGCCGCGGCCGGCGACGACGCCTCGGGACAGGCTCCGGTGCCGCCGGTCGAGCAGGCGTACGACGCCGTGCCCGGCCCGCAGTCCGGCATGTTCGCCGCGATGATCATCGACGAGCCGGAACCGCAGGAGACCTATGTCGCGCCGATGACGGCCGGTCAGATCCCCTATCCGCCCGGTCCGATGACGCCGCATCAGGAAGTTCCGCAGCCGGTCCAGGGGTTCGGCCCCGGAGAGTACGGCGCGCCGCAGGGCGTGGCCGAGCCGTATCCGGCGCCGGCCCAGAGTGTGCCCGCGCCCGGCGTGCCGGCCCAGAGTGTGCCCGCGCCCGGCGTGCCGGCCCAGGGCGTGCCCGCGCCCGCCGCGCCGCCCGAGCACGCGGTGCCCGTCGTACCGCCGCCCGCCGTGCCGCAGTTCGTGCCGCCGATCACCGGGCAGCCGGTCGCCGAGTACGGCTCGAACGTGCCGCAGGCGCAGCCGGTGGCCGGGCCCGAGGTGCCGTCGGGTGTGGCGTCGCATGTGACGCCCGACCCGGTGGCCGGTGCGTTCGTCGAGCAGCCCGGAGTCACCGGCGGTCGGCTGCGCCAGCGGGTACGCGCAGCGCAGACCGTTGAGCAGCCGCAGCAGGCACCGCAGTCGGCGGTGCCGCAGCCGCCGGCGCCCCCGCAGCCGGGCCGGCCGGTCGGCGG
>NZ_JBEXCV010000268.1:0-7030 GCF_040605455.1 Embleya sp. NPDC005575
CGGGCAGCGCGCGGCCGGCCTCGGCAGCGGCCTCGTCGGCGGTGCGGCCGGGGCGTACGTCGAGCACGGCGCGTTCCTCCAGGGCCCGCACGATCGCGCGAAAGCGTTCCCGGACCGCCTCGTCCCAGCGACCTTCGGCGGCATGCGCGTCGGCGGCCGCGCGGTGCTCGGCGGCCGACAACGGCCCCCGGTCGCCGTACAGCGGGAGCTCGGCGCGGCGGGCGGTGCGCAGCGGGCCCAGTCGCAGCCGCAGCACCACGAGCGCGGCGATCACCAGGAGCAGGATCACCACGAGGCCGAGGTCGCCGCCGGGGCTGTGGTCGCCGGCCCGGGAGATCAGGTCGCCCAGGTGGTCGAGGAACCAGTCCAGGGCCCGGCGGACCGGGCTGGGGTCGTTGCGGTGGTATTCGGTGCGCGAGAGCTCGTCCCGGGCGGCATCCCGCGCGTCGTCGCGCGGGATGTCCACCGGGTCCCAGTCCCCGACCAGGATCGCGAGCGCGTGGCGGGTCACGCCGACGCGGGTCCCGAGACCGCGTCGCCGCCGGGCTCCTCGTCCAGGACGCCGGCCGCGCGGGCGAGGTCGAGGTCGAGTGCCTCGCGGCGGATGCGCTGGTCGATGTAGAGCAGTGCGGTGGCGCCGGCGGCGAAGGGGTAGAGCAGTGCGGCGGCGATCACCGAGCCGACGCCGGTGATGAGCAGGTCGACGAAGGAGGGGTCCGGGACGTCGGAGGGCTTGGACGCGGTGATCGCCGAGATGCCGTCGGAGGCGAGCAGGAACGGCGTCTGGATGATGCCGCCGACGATCGTCATGATCAGCGCGATCAACAGCAGGATGCCGCACACGCGCCACCACGAGCCGGTGACCAGCTTGCGCGAGCGCTCGAGCGATTTGCGCACCGACTGCTTCTCCAGCATCAGGGTGGGGCCGGCGAGGGAGAGGCAGACGTAGAGGTAGACCGCTGCGACGATGCCGCCGATCATGCCCGGGAGCAGCAGCAGGGCGCCGAGGCCGTCGGCGCCCAGGGCCAGCAGGAGCAGGCCCGGCAACGTCGCCACCAGGAGTGTGCCGACCGGGATCAGCCACGTGGCGAAGGTGACGCCGAGCAGGCGCGGGAGCAGCGGGCGGACCGCCGTCCAGGCCTGGGCGGCGGACATGGCCTTGGCGATCACGGCGCGGCTGACCACGACGGTGAGCATTGCGGTGGCGGCGATCTGGCCGAGGGTGGCGACCACGATCGGCACGATGACCAGTGCGGCGGTGTCGCGCAGGTAGCGCCACGCCTCCTCGCCGGTGGGCTCGTCGCTCAGGTCGCTGGGCGAGAACTCGCGGTTCAACAGCCAGGTGACCGGTACTTCGAGGCATTGGGTGAGCAGGGCGACCACGACGGCGATGCCGATCATGACCTTCCAGTGCGCGCGCATGGCGGCGAACGCGCCGTCGAGGATCTCGCCGACGCTCAGCGGGCGCAGCGGGATCACGCCGGGCTTGGCGGCCTGCACGTAGGGGCCGTTCCAGCCGGGAGGCGCGCCCCACAGCGGCTGCTGTTGGGGGGCGCCCCAGCGCGGGTCGGGACCCGAGCCCTGCTGCGGGGTTCCCCAGCCGGCGGCGGGGGGCTGGACCGGGGCCCAGCCGGGGGCCGGGGCCTGGGCCCGGGGGCCGGGCTGTTCCGGGGTCGAGGGCTCGTCGGGGGCCGGGGGCTTGTCCAGGGACGGGGGCGTGGCCGACGGCTGCGAGGCGGGGGCGGGCCGGTCGGGTGACGTGGCGTCGTCCGCCGGGCGTTCTCCGTCCGGCCCCGGGGCGTCCGGGATGGGCGGGCCGGGCGAGTCCGTCATGCGATTGCGCTCCTCGTCCTGATCGAGTGGTGACTCATCGTGGCATGCCTGCGTGGGACCCGGATGAACGGGCGGCCATCGGATGCGGTTCGCTCGGTTCGTGAGGGCACATCGACTCGACCGCGGGGGCGACGTCGAGCGCGCGCCGCACGTTCCGGCGCCGGTCCGCCGGGCGTCGGTGGGGTCGGCGGCGGTCGGGTTCGTGGCCGAAACGCCCGTTGCGCCGGTCGGCAGGTCGGCGTACGGCCCGACATGCGATGTGACTCCGCATTCTTTCCGGCAGTATTTGTCATATTTTGGGGTGTTTTGTCGTCGATGGACGCGGCCGGAATCGGTCGGATGAGTGCAGGTCACAATCCGGTAATGCGACGATGATGCACATGAAGGGACGCGTCCTCATCGTTGACGACGACACCGCACTGTCCGAGATGCTCGGCATCGTGCTGCGTGGCGAAGGGTTCGAGCCGTCGTTCGTGGCGGACGGCGACAAGGCACTCCAGGCTTTCCGGGATGTAAAACCGGACCTGGTGCTGCTGGACCTGATGCTGCCCGGCCGTGACGGCATCGACGTCTGCCGCCAGATCCGTGCCGAGTCCGGCGTGCCGATCGTGATGCTCACCGCCAAGAGCGACACGGTCGACGTCGTGGTCGGGCTGGAATCCGGAGCCGACGACTATGTGATCAAACCGTTCAAGCCCAAGGAGCTTGTCGCTCGCGTGCGGGCTCGCCTGCGCAGAGCCGAAGAACCCACCCCGGAGCAGTTGGTGATCGGCGATCTGGTGATCGACGTGGCCGGCCACGCCGTGAAGCGGGACGGGCAGAACATCGCGCTGACCCCGCTGGAGTTCGACCTCCTTGTCGCACTCGCCCGCAAGCCCTGGCAGGTGTTCACCCGCGAGGTGCTTCTCGAACAGGTCTGGGGATACCGACACGCGGCCGACACCCGCTTGGTGAACGTGCATGTCCAGCGGCTGCGCTCGAAGATCGAGCGCGACCCCGAGCGTCCGGAGACGGTGGTCACCGTGCGCGGGGTCGGCTACAAGGCGGGGCCGGCCTGACCTTGAGTTCGCTTCGGTGAGCACCGCACAGCGGTCGCCCTCCCCGTCGGCCTGGTCCCTCGCCCTGCGTCGTGTGCGCGGCGGCGTGGGCCGGGTCATGGCGTTGTGGAACAGATCGATCCAGTTTCGCGTCGTGGCCACCACATTGGTGTTGTCCGTCGCGGTGATGGTGCTGCTCGGGGTCGTGGTGGTCGGTCAGGTCCGCAACGGCCTGCTGGACGCGAAGGTGGCCTCCGCCCGGTCCCAGGCCCAGGGCGGGTTTGCGGATGCCCGTGCGCAGGCCGACGAGATCGCCACCAGCCCGGGCCGGCACGTCCAGGTGCCCACCGGTGTGCCGGCCGGCACGGCGTCCGGCAACCGGGTGAACACCGGCGACTGGCTCAACGCGCTGGTCAAGCAGCTCTCCAGCGGCGGCCAGGGGGTGTACGACGTGGCCGCCACCAGTCAGGACACGGCGGACAATCCGCCCGGGTCCGGCCGCAGCCCCCGCGCGTCCGGCGACGTGGTGCCCGACGCGAGCGTGCCGGCCGCGCTGCGCCGCGAGGTCGGGCTCAAGCAGGACGTGCCACTGCTTCAGTACACCCAGATCGTGCGCGAGGGCCAGCACGGCGACGGCCCGGTCGAGACCACCCGCGAGGCGGGTCTGGTGGTCGGCGCGCAGCTGGAGGACCCCGACGGCGGGTCCTACCAGCTCTACTACTTCTTCTCCTTCGGCCCGGAGGAGAAGACCCTGGGCCTGGTGCGCAGCACGCTGGCCACCGCCGGGGTCTTCCTGGTGCTGCTCCTGGTGGCGATCGCGGCGCTGGTGACCCGGTGGGTGGTCACCCCCGTCCGGATGGCGGCGCGGATCGCCGAACGGTTGGCCGCCGGTCGCCTGGAGGAGCGCATGCGGGTGGTCGGCGCGGACGACCTGGCCCGGCTCGGCTCCTCGTTCAACAAGATGGCCTCCAATCTGCAGAACCAGATCCGGCAGCTGGAGGAGCTCTCACGGGTGCAGCGCCGGTTCGTCTCGGACGTCTCGCACGAGCTGCGCACCCCGCTGACCACCGTGCGCATGGCCGCCGACGTGCTGCACGAGGCCCGCGAGGACTTCGACCCGGCCACCCGGCGCTCGGCCGAGCTGTTGCAGAACCAGCTGGACCGGTTCGAGGCATTGTTGTCCGACCTGTTGGAGATCAGCCGCTTCGACGCGGGCGCGGCCGTGCTGGACGCCGAGCCGGTGGACCTGCGCGACCTCGTGCGCCGGGTGGTCGAGGGCGCGGAGCCGCTGGCCGAGCGGCGCGGCAGCCGGCTGGTGGTGCGCGTGCCGGACAAGCCGTGCGTGGCCGAGGTGGACCCGCGCCGGATCGACCGGGTGCTGCGCAACCTGGTGGTCAACGCGGTCGAGCACGGCGAGGGTCACGACGTGGTGGTCTCCGTGGCCGGCGGCGAGGACTCGGTCGCGGTGGCCGTGCGCGACTACGGCGTGGGCCTCAAGCCCGGCGAGTCCTCGCTGGTGTTCGCCCGCTTCTGGCGGGCCGACCCGGCCCGGGCCCGCACCACCGGCGGTACCGGGCTGGGCCTGTCGATCGCATTGGAGGACGCGCACCTGCACGGCGGCTGGCTCCAGGCGTGGGGCGAGCCGGGCGGCGGCTCGCAGTTCCGGCTGAGCCTGCCCAAGACCGCGGGCGGCGAGCTGGTGCGCTCTCCGCTGCCGTTGGAGCCCGAGGACTCGCGGGCCAATCGGGGCCTGGGCCCGGCGGGCTCGCCGTATCGGCGCACCGCGCGCTCGGCCGGCCCCGCAGGAGGCAATCGATGAGGCGGATCGGCAGGTTCCTGGCCCTGATGTGCGTGCTGTGCACGCTCGGCGCGTGTGCGTCCATGCCGCACAGCGGCAGCGTGCGCGAGGCCGCCAAGGGCGGCAGCAAGGACCAGGGCCCGGAGCAGCAGGTACGGGTGTTCGCCGTGCCGCCCAAGCCGGGCGAGCAGCCGCACGGGATGGTCGCCGGCTTCCTGGAGGCGGTCACCAGCGACGAGCCGGACTACACGACGGCGCGCGCCTACCTGGCCCCGGAGGCCCGGGCCAAGTGGGTGCCCGGCCGCGAGATCGTGGTGCTCGAATCGATCGCCCGGATCGAACTGGTTCCCGGCTCGGACGAGCGGACCTACCAGGCGGAGGTGTCCGGCACCCGGGTGGGCACGGTCGACAACCGCAACGCCTACCAGCCCGAGCAGCAGCCGAACGCGCAGTACCGGGCGACCCTGCAACTGCGCCTGGGTACCGACAACCAGTGGCGAATCGCCGACCTGCCGGACGGGCTGATCCTGTCCCGGGCCGAGTTCCACCGGATCTACCGGTCGGTGAACACCTACTGGTTCGCCACCGCGATGCCGGTGGGCAAGGACATCCTGGTGCCCGACCCGGTCTACCTGCGCAGCCGCGTCGGGCTGACCTCCGCGCTGGTGCGCCAACTGGTGGACGGGCCCACCGACTGGCTGCGACCGGTGGTCGAGAGCGCGTTCCCGGGGGGCACCGAACCCGCCGACCGGGTCGTCTCGATCGAGGACAACCGGATCGCCCGGGTGCAACTCAACCGGCAGGCCAGGCCGGCCCAGAGCAAGGGCTGCGAGCGGATGGCCGCACAACTGCTGTACACGCTGCGCCAGGTCTCCGGGGTGGACTCGGTCTCGATCACCGGCGGCGGCGCGCCGATGTGCTCGCTCTCCGACAACGACGCCGCCCAGTACGACCCCGGGCGGGCCGCCAGGACGTCCGCGCCCACCGGCTACTTCATCGCCAAGGGCAACGTGGTCAACGTGGTGCCCGGCCCGAACGGCAATCCGCCGGTGCTGCCCGGACCGTTCGGCGACGGCACCTACAAGGTCGACCAGATCGCCGTCTCGCGAGACCCGTTCCGCCGTCGGATCGCGGGCATCGACACCAACGGTCGCCGCCTGATGGTCGGCGATGTGGACGGCCACGGCGAGGTCCAGGAGTGGCTGACCACCGGCCCGGCGTCGCTGCTCAGCCCGACCTGGGACGGCCGCGGCGTGTTGTGGGTGCTGGATCGCACCAAGGACGCCGAACGGGTGCTCGCGCTGTACGAGGACGAGCGCAAGCAGATCACCCGGGTCTCGGTCGACGTGCAGGGCATCACCGCCTCGCGGATCACCGGCCTGCGACTGTCCCCGGACGGCACCCGCGCCGCGCTGATCGTGGACAACGGCAAGGTGCTGATCGGCCGGGTGGAGCGCCGGGTGAGCAACGGAGCGGTGGCCATGACGATCGCCGCGCCGCGCTCGGTGATCCCCTCGCTGGTCGAGGTCAAGGCGATCTCCTGGAACGGCCCCGACCGGCTCGTGGTGCTGGGCAAGGAGGGCCAGGGCGCGTTGGCGCCGCAGATCGTGGACATCGACGGCGGCCTCTCGGTCTCGGTCGCCTCGGTCAACGGCATGCTGCGCATCGCGGCACCGGACGGCTCGGAGCAGCCCCTGTTGGCGGACTCCGGCGAGGAGAACATCTACCAGTTGTCCCAGGGCAACAACTGGACCAAGGTGCACAGCGGCCTGTACCCGGTCTATCCCGGCTAGGTCCGCGTCCCCGTTCGGCCGGGGCCGCGACCGGGGTCGGTCATCGGTGCCCGCCTGCGGCGCCGGCGCCCGATCCGGTGGGATCGGAGCGGATCGGGGGTTGGGCCGGCTCGATTGTCCGCCACGGCGCGCCATGACCGGATCGGGTGATTCCGCGTGCCGAGGATCCGCTTCGGGGCCGGCGCCGTGCGAGCTTGGACGCATGGAACGGCGTCGGGTGCTCGCGGCATGGGCCGACCTGGTGCTGCCCGTGTGCTGCGCGGGCTGCGCCGAGCCCGGTGCGCTGCTGTGCGGGCGATGCCGCGCGGTGTTCGCTCCGGAGCCCGCGCCCGTGCGACCGACCCCCGCGCCGGAGGGACTTCCGCCGGTGCACGCGATCACCGCGTACCGGGGGCCGGTGTGCTCGGTGCTCGCCGCGTACAAGGAGCACGGCGCACGCCGGCTGGCGCACCCTCTGGGCGACGCGCTCGCGCGGGCCGCGGCGGCCGGGCTGCCCGATCCGGCCGGGTCCACCCTGCTGGTCCCGACCCCGGCGGCGCACCGCGGCCCGCGCCGAGGGCACCGGGACC
>NZ_JBEXCV010000269.1:0-7008 GCF_040605455.1 Embleya sp. NPDC005575
CGCCGGTGACGTAGACGGTGGGGCGGCCCCGGTCGAAGCCTCCCAGACCCAGGGCTTGGAACGCTCTGTCGGGCTGCCCGGCCAGGACCTCGGGCTCCACGTCCACGACGACCCGGGCGGGATGTTCGCCGTGGGCGCGTGCCACGTGCTCGCGCATCGCGACCTCCTCCGCGTGCAGTCGGGCCGGAGCCCCGGCCGGCAGACCGTAGACGTAGGCCAGCCCACCGGTCGGCCAGTCGGCCTGCTCCAGGACGGCCCGGTCCAGCCGGCTGACGCCCTCGACGACCTGGGACAGGCTCATCTTCGGCGCGGGGCGGCGCTCCAGGAGAAAGGCCCGCCGATCCGCGCCGGATTGCAGTTCCAGCACACTCGGCGGGGAAACCATGCTGACGTTGCGGAACGCGGCGCACAGCCGGTCCCCCGCCAGGACCTGGAAGTCGACGAAGAGGAGGTCACCCTCGGCTCCGGCCGGACGGGCCTCCACCCGCAGTTGCCCGTCCGTGGGGAATGGGGCGAAGAGGTCCATGCGGACCAGGCCGTGTGGATAGGGCACCACGTTGGGCCCGACCTGTGGGTAGGGCAACCAGAACACCCGATCGGCGATGATGTGCGTCGCCGCGTCGAGCAGCCCGGGGTGGGTGAAGGTACCGGGAACGGAACCCCGTTGTGCGTCCAGGATTCCGACGGCACCGGCGCTGCCGTAGCCGACCTCGGTGAGGTACCGGAAGGCCGGGCCGTGCGGCAGGCGGTGGGTGAGATAGGGCAGTTCGGCCCGCTGGGCATCCGTGAGCGGTGGCAGCGGGGCCGGCGTGGCGGGCCGGTCGAACGTGATCCTCGCCTCGGCGACGAGTTCGAACCGGGACAGCGCCTCGTTCCGGGCCGGGCGCCACATCAGCAGGCTGACGTGCACGTCCCGGCCCCGATCGGCCGGCGGCTCGACCCGGGTCAGCAGCCGCGTGGGGCTCACCACCGGGATCCAGCGCTGGAGGCGCAGTTCCCGCAGGCCGGTTGCCCGCAGACCGGTGTACGTGCTCGCCGCCTGGAACAGGTGGTCCACCGTGCACATCATCGGCAGCACCGGCAACGTCCAGGTCGGACAGTGGTCCAGCACCCACGGATCGCCATCGGGGCTGACGACGAACTCGCGCTCGGCCGGCCCGGGTTGCGGCGCCTGAATCGGTTCGGCGACGTCGTCGATCGGCTCGGTCGCCGGGATCGGCCCGCCCGATCCGTCCGGCGGGATCGGGGCGGCGGCGGGCGGGACCGGGGCAGCCGGCGGGATCGGGGCGCCCGGGGCGCCCGGTTCCCCCGTCCCCGCCGAGCCCGGTGCGAATGCGTCGGCTTCCGGCTGCGGCTGTTGGAACATGCCGGCGACTTCGAGCAGAGCCCGGGTCGCCTGCCGCTGCACCTCCAGGAACAGCATGTGGTTCTCGTGCCGAGTGTTCACGAACTGCAGATGCGTCCTGCCGACGGCCCGCTGGTGAGCGCTGAGTGCGGTCGGTACCAGCGTGTCTTCGACCGAGACGGGGACCGGGACCGGGACCGAGGCCGGGACCGGGACCGAGGCCGGGACCGGGACCGACACATCGACCGGTGCCGGCGGCGGGTTCGGAACCCGGGCTGCCTCCGGTGTGGATACGCCGATCTCGACCGCCGGCACCGGGCGGGCTGCGGGGAGCGCCACCAGTTCCCGCTCCGGTCGCGCGTTCTGGAGCCGAAGAACGGTCCTGAGGTCGAAGAAGGCGACGCTGGACAACTTCCGGGCGGGCGTTTGTCCGTAGGCCCTTCGACCCAGGGTCGCGGCGCCCGTTGCGGCCGGAGCCGTGTCCACCGCGGTCAGGAAGAGTTCGGCCGCCGGCGCCCCGAGCGGGGCGATGGTCACCTTCGCCCTGGCCAGTTCCGGCTGCGGGAGCGCCTGGGCGCCCACGGTCGGCACGCTGCGGTGGTACAGGGCCACGGTCGCGCACGCGACGCCGAGGAGACCGGCGGCGCAGTGCGGGCGGCCGAACAGGTTGGCGGGATCCAGCCGGGCCGGCCGGGCCGACTGTGCCGGCGACGTATCGAGGTCGCCGACCACCAGATCGACGGCGGCCTGCGTCGCGTCGGCGGCCCGGTCGTCGGCCTGCGGGTCGATCACGGCGAGGACGGGGTCGCCGTCCCGGCGGGCGTGGTCGAGCCGCTTGAGGGCCAGCACCACGGCCGCGTTTCCCTCGGCTCCGGGGAGTCCCAGGTCACGGACGACCGCTCGATGGACCACCGTGGAGGCGAGGTCGACCGCGCCCACGAGCGCCGCGTCGCTCGCTCCGCTGCCGATCGCGTCGACCGCGAGGTCGAGCGCGCGGATGCCGGAAGCCTCCTCCGCGCAGACCGCGACGCTGGCGTCGGTCAGCCGAAGCTGCGCGCTGATCCGGTTGGCGGCGATGTTGCCCAGGCCCCCGAGGGACCACGGCGGGCAGTTCAACGGGTCGGCGACGCGGTCCTCGGAGGACGCCTCCGCCGCCGCCGACCGGCGCGCTTCGATGGTGGTGCGGTTGTGCCAGACGGCGAACTCGGAGTGCACGGTCGCGCTGCCGACGCCCACGAGCACCATGGTGCGCTCGTCGGGCAGTTCCACCGCGCGGGCGGCGTCGCGGGCGGCCTCCAGGACCTGCACGTGTTCGCCGGAGGTCTGGAGCATGTCGTTGGGCGGCATCCGCAGGCCGTCCACGCGCAGTTCGACCGTGCGCGGTGGCCGCAGTCTGGGCTCGCCGCCCAGCAGCGCTTCGACGAAGTCGCCGGTGGTGTCGCCGTCGCCGACGCGGGCACCGAGGCCGACGATCGCCACCTGGTGCCGCCGGCGCCCGGCGGGGCCGGGCACGGCCACGCCGGGGAAGGAGGCGGATGCCCGGTCGGCGGTGTTCCAGGCGTCCACGACCAGGTGGGCGTTGACCCCGCCGAAGCCGAAGCCGCTGACCGCGGCGCGCCGGAGTCCCTGCCATTCCTCCGGCCGGGCCAGTGGCCGCAACGGTGTCCCGCGCATGGCCTCGTTGGCCTCGTCGGCGCCGACGGTCGGCGGCAGCGTGCCGTGTTCCATCGCGCCCAGCACCTTGAGCAGGGCGGCGCCCGACGCGGCGGTCAGCGGATGGCCCAGGTTGCCCTTGACCGAACCGATCGGCAGGTCCGTGCGTTCGGCGAAGATCCGGGCCGCACAGCCCAGTTCCACGGTGTCCCCGACGGCGGTGCCGGTGGCGTGGCATTCCAGCAGGGACACGGTCTTGGGGTCGATCCCCGCCGCCTGGTAGGCCAGGCTCATCGCGCGTTGTTGCTGACCTCCGTCCGGGACGAGCATGCCGCCCCGGCCGCCGTCGTTGGTCGCCCCGATGCCGCGGATCACGCCCAGGACGGGTACATCCGCGGCCAGTGCGTCCTCGAGTCGCATCAGGGCGACCATCGCGGTCCCCTCGGCGGGGACCAAGCCGTCGGCGTCCCGGTGGAAGGGCCGGGAGCGTGCGCTGGGGCTCAACGCCCCCAGCCGGCCCATGCCGTGGCTGATGATCTCGGGCGCGCCGCCGTTGAGCGCCCCGGCGACCATCAGGTCCGCCTGCCTGAAGTGCAGCTTCCGGCAGGCGAGTTCGATCGCGTACAGCGCCGACGCGCAGGCCGCCTCCAGGACCACCGCGCCGGCGCGCAGTTCGAACGCCTGGGCCACGAGCTGCGCCGGGAGCCCGAAACAGAACCTGCTCATCGGGATCGGCGAATGCCGGTCGTGCCGGGGCCATCCGGCCCGGACCTCGGCCGGCTGGGAGCGCAGCCAGACGTCCTCGGCATAGGCGACCATCGACGTGGTCGGGCACGAGATGTTGCCCAGGACCAGGCCGGTGCGTCGGTGCAGGCCGAGCCGATCGACCTCGGCGAGCGCCTGCCGGGTCGCGTGCACGACCCAGCGGACGGTCGGATCGAGGCCCTTGACCTGCTCGGCGTCGATGGCCAGGCCGGACGGGTCGAAGCGCTCGTCGAACCCGGTGACGTGGCCGAACACGGTGCTCGCGGGGTCGGCCCCGCTCCACTCGGGCCCGGCTGTCGGGCGTCCGATGGAAAACGGGGTCAGCCGTACCGAGCCGGAGACCACGGTGTCCCACAGTTCGGCGGGATTGTGCGCTCCGGGCAGGACGCAGCCGCGTCCCACGATGGCGATTGCGGGAAAGTCCATGCCCCTCACGCGTCCGTCGAGATCAGCGCGGCGGCTCGGTTCGAGCCGGACAGGTCCGGACGGTAGACCATCTCCACGCCGCCGAGCACGGCCAGAACCTGCTCCGCGCCGCCTTGTTCGATGGTGAGCCAGACGTCGCAGATCGCGTTGTCGGTGCCCTGCGTGACGCTGCGCACGGTGCACTTCACGGGCGCGTCCACGGCGCCGGTCGACAACACGCGCACCTCACGGATGCCCATCGGCAGCGATTGCACGCCGGCCGAGGACAGTACCCACAGGCAGGCCGCCTGGAGCGCGCCGTCCATGACGAGCGGGTCGGTCTGCCAGGTCTCCTGCGCCCAGCCGAACTGCCGTGCCCCGACGAGGTCGCAGACCGCCCCGGTGGAACTCAGCCCGTTGATCGAGTGGATGGCGTGGAAGAGCGGGCCGTGGAAGAGCATGCCTCCGTCGTAGACGGCGCTGCCCGGGTGTACTTCGAAGCTCTCGTCGGCGGGTTCCGCGGCCGGGACGGTCAACTTCGCGGCCTCGCCCGGACCCGCGAGAGCCGCGTAGTGCAGGGCACCGTCGAGGCTCTTGAGCTCCAGGCGCAGCGGGGCGTCGGTGTGGGTGTCGTCGGGGCGCACGTGCACCCGGAGCCGGGTCTCCTCCACCCCGAACTTGTCCAGCGCGATGGCGCGCAGCACGCGCAGGTCGCGAACCAGCACACAATCGTTGTCGGGCAGGGCGCTACGCGCGGCGCCGGCGAACCATTCGAGGACCAGCGCCACGGGCACCACGGGACGTCCCGCGATGCTGTGGTCGACCAGGTAGGGGTGGGTGTCGGCGCCGACGACGATGTCCGTGACGTTCGTGTGATCCGTCGCCTCGGCGGCGGGACCTGCCGTGCCGGCGGCGAGGGAGACGCAGGCGGGGCCGGGCTGTTCGAGCTCGGTCATGAACGCCGCGACTCCGGCGGCCTCTTCCAGGAGCGGGACACCGAGTCGACGGAAGTGCTCGGCGTGCGCGGGGGAAACCATGCCGGCGGCCCAGGGACCCCAGGCCACGGCCTTGACCGTGCACCCTGGGCGGTGCTTCGCCTCGGTCGCGGTGATCTGCTCCATGGCCTGGTTGGCCGCGGCGTAGTCGCACTGCCCGGCGGTCCCGAGTCGCGCGCTGACCGAGGAGAAGGCGCACACCAGGCGCACCGGGTCGTCGGCGGTCAGGTCCAGGAGGGTGCGGAATCCGCGCACCTTGGTGTCGTAGACGGCGGTGAACTGGGCCTGGGTCTTGTCCGAGATGTTGCTGTCGGCGATCACCCCGGCGGCGTGGATGATTCCCGTGATCGGGCCCCAGTCCCGGCGTACTTCGGCCAGCGCCTCGAAGACCCGCTCGCGGTCGGTCGCGTCGACGGTGACGTATCGGGTCTCCGCTCCGGCGACGGCCAGCTCGTCCAGGGTGGTGCGGATCTCGCGGGAGGCGAGCACCCGGCCGGAGGCGATGGCGAGTTCGGCCAGGGTCGGGGTCTTGCCGGTGTGCTCGTCGCGGCGGCTGCCCAGAATCTGCCGGATGGCGGTCTCGTCCGAGGCGCCGCGCAGTTCGTCGTCCTCGTCGACGGGGCGGGTCCGACCCAGGAGCAGGAACTTGGGTCGGTGGACGCGGGCCAGGGCAAGCAGGCAGGACGCGGTGATGCCGCGGGCCCCACCGGTGACGACGACCACGGGGTCCGGCCCGAGGTCGAGCGGCTGCGGTGATCCGACCGGCTCGGTGGTGCCGCGCAGCAGCGCGCGCGAGCCGTCGGCCGCCAGCGCGACATCGGTGGTGTCGTCGCCGTGCAGGAGTTCGGTGGCGATGGCCTGGGCGATGTCCTGCGGGGCGCGCGCGGCGCGGTCGATGTCGATCGTCTTGATCGAGGCGTGCGCCCATTCGTTCGCGGCGGTGCGGGCGAGCGCGGCGATACCCGCGCAGCCCTCACGGCCGCGGACGCCGGAGGTGCCGAACGCGCCGCCGGTGTCCTGGACGACGACCAGGACACCGCCTCGGCGATCCATGGCCTCGGCGATGGTGTGCAAGGTCGTGAAGACCTCGCGGGTGGGTGCGTCCGGGTCCTGCGCCGGGTCGATCTCACGCAGGCCGGCGAGTGCGATCACGGCGGTGGAGTCGTCGGTCACGCGGTCGGTGACGGAGGCTTTGATGCCCTCGCGTCGCAGGGTTTCCGCCAGGCATTCGGCGACGCCGGTGCCATCGTCGGTGATCAGCAACGGTTGTTCGCGCAGACCCCTGAGCGGGGCACCGGCAGCGGCCTCGACGGGGACGAGGGTGGTACCGGTGCGCAGGACCGTGAACTGCGGCGCTTGGTGTGTGGCCTGCGTGGGGATCTGCTCCTGTGCCCGGACGGCCGGCGCGGCGGGGGCCACGACGGGGGTTTGGGCCGGCGCGCCGGCGCCCTGAGGGGTGCGCAGCGAGTTGATCTTGTCGGCGATCGCGGCGATCGTACGCAGCCGGGCCAGGTCGGCCGGATCCACGTTGGCCTCACCCGGGAAGTGGTCCCGCAACCGGGTCAGGATCTGCACCCGCTTGATCGAGTCGACCCCCAGGTCGACCTCCAGGTCCATCTCCGGCGTGAGCATCTCCACCGGATAGCCGGTCAACTCGGCCACGATCGCCAACGCCACATCCGCGCCGCTCTCCTGAACCGGCGCGGGGACGAGATCCTGGGGCTGAGCCTGCGGGGTCGCGCCGTCGGACGTGCGCAGCGAGTTGATCTTGTCGGCGATCGCGGCGATCGTACGCAGCCGGGCCAGGTCGGCCGGATCCACGTTGGCCTCACCCGGGAAGTGGTC
>NZ_JBEXCV010000270.1:0-6891 GCF_040605455.1 Embleya sp. NPDC005575
TCGATGGGCCGGGTGGGTGGTGCTGACCAGGTGGTGCTGTCGTGGCTGTAGCGGATCAGGTACTGGGCGAATTGGCGACGTTCGGCCGGGTCCCATCTCCGTCGGCGGCGAACGGCGTGACGAGCGGTACGTGAACCCCGCGCAGGGGTGGAAGTCGGTCCATGCCACCAGGGTGACCCGCGGATTTCGTTCAGGTCCAGTTCACATTTGTGAATTCGAGCGTAAGCTGAGCTGATGCTCGATGTCCGCCGCCTGCGCCTGCTGCGCGAACTCTCGCTGCGCGGCACGATCGCCGCCGTCGCCGAGGCGCTCGCCTTCACCCCGTCCGCGGTCTCCCAACAACTCGCCACCCTCGAACGCGAGGCGGGTGTGCCCTTGCTGGAGCGCACCGGTCGGCGGGTCACCCTCACCCCCGCCGGCCGGAACCTGGTCCGGCACGCGGAGGCCGTCCTGGATCACCTGGAGCAGGCCGCCGCGGAGCTGGCCGACACGCGCCGCGGTCTGGCGGGCCCGCTGCGGATCGGCACCTTCCCCACCGCGACCCGAACGATCGTCCCGGCCGCGCTGGCCTGTCTCGGCGACCGGCATCCGGGCCTGGAGCCGATGGTGCTGGAGATCGATCCGGCCGGCGTCGCGAGCGCACTGCGTGCGGGTGACCTGGATGTGGCGCTGATCCACGAGTACGACTTCGTCCCACCGACGGACGAACCGGGCCTGGCCGCCCGGCCGTTGTGCAGCGAGCCGATGTACCTGGCGTCGGCGACACCCGCGCCGCCACCCGAGGCCGTCGCCTCGGTGCTCGCGCACTGGCGCAACTCACCTTGGATCACCGCAACTTCGGGCACGATGTGCCACGCGATGACGATCCGGGCCTGCCAAGCCGCCGGGTTTACGCCGCATGTGCGTCACCAGGTGGACGACTTCGCCACCGTACTGGCGCTGGTCGCGGCCGGCCAGGGCGTCGCCGTCGTACCGCAGCTCGGGATCGCGGATCCGCCGCCCGCGGTGAGCCTGACCAGGCTGGCGATCCATCGCCGCACCCGGATCGCCTTCCGCAGCGGCGCCGCCGCACACCCCGCGGTGGTCGCGGCCGTCGAAGCCCTGCGCGCAGCCTTACCGGGCGAGCTGACCGATGCGTCACCACCTCCACCGGCCGCCGCACACCCGCCACGGCGGCGTCGACGACCGCACGCCTGAGCCCACCCGGCCGGCCGCGCAGCCGGGGCCGGGGTCGAGGTGGCCGACCCCGGCAGCCCGTTGATCGACGCCGACGCCGGTCGGCGGCTCCCGTGTGCTCGCCCCGGCAGGCGGGGTATGGCACGCTCCATCCGAGCACGTCCAGGTGATCACCGAACGTCGGTGGTCGCGCGGGATCGAGACCGAATTGTGGGGCACACCGATGAACGACGGTACACGGACCATCCGTTGGGGGATCCTGGCCACCGGCGGCATCGCCGCCGACTTCACCCGGGCACTTCAGAGCCTGCCGAACACGGAGGTCGTCGCGGTCGGCTCGCGCAGCGCGGAGGCCGCGAAGGCGTTCGCCGAGCGGTTCGGCATCCCCCGCGCGCACGGCAGTTGGGCCGAACTGGCCGCCGACGACGGCGTCGACGTCGTCTACGTGGCCACGCCGCACTCGGCGCACCGGATCGCGGCCGGGCTGTGCCTGGAGGCGGGCCGGGCCGTGCTGTGCGAGAAGGCGTTCACCCTCGATGCGCGGGAGGCCGGCGAACTGGTGGAGTCGGCCCGGGATCGCGGGCTGTTCCTGATGGAGGCGATGTGGACGTACTGCCACCCGCTGATCCGCCGACTGCGCGAGGTGATCGCCGCCGGCGAGATCGGCGAGATACGGAGCATCTCGGCGGCGTTCGGCTTCGCCGGGGAGTTCCCACCCGAGCACCGGCTGCGCGATCCCGCTCAGGGCGGCGGCGCACTGCTCGATCTCGGCGTCTACCCGGTGTCCTTCGCCCAGTTGTTGCTCGGTGAGCCCGACGCGATCCGTGCCTGGGCGCACCTGACCCCCGAGGGAGTGGACGACAACACCGGGATCGTGTTGGGCTGGAACAGCGGCGCCGTGGCCACCCTCGGCTGCACGTTCACCGCGGACACCGACGCCCCCGCGACGATCACCGGCACCAGGGGGCGGATCGAATTCGCCGACGGCTTCTTCTACCCGGACCGCTTCGTCATCCACCGCCCGGGCCGGGAGCCGCAGGCGGTCCTGCTCACCGAGGCCACCGCCGACCCCGAACGCGGCACCATGCGCCACGAGGCCGCCGAGGTGAACCGCTGTCTGCGCGCCGGCGAGACCGAATCGCCCCTCGTACCACTGGCGGGCACCCTCGCGGTGATGCGCACCCTGGACACGGTCCGCGCCCTGATCGGCGTCACCTACCCGGGGGTGGACTGACCCACCCCGCCCCACACTCCACCCGGTGGACCTGCCCATCCTGCCAACCGGCCCGTCCTGCGGGAGGTTTCCTCCCGCAGGTCACCCAAGTCGTCTCGGCCCGCTCCGGAACGCAGCCGGCCCCCTGCACTTCCCACGCAGTTCACGGCAAGTCAAGGCATCCGACGCCGGTATGCCGCAACCTTTTCGACAGGAGGGTGTGCGCTGCCCGACCCCCTGAGACAAAGGACTGGTCATCTTGCGAACGCATTGGCGTGGAAGAGTCCGACTCGTCGCCGTCGCCCTGTCCGTCATGGCCCTCGGGTTGTCCGGCTCACCGGCATCCGCACAGGCCCCGGCGCACGAGCAGGTCGAGGCAGCGGCACAGGCACTACCCACCGTACGCATCAACGAGATCGAGTCGAACGGCGGTACGCCCGGCGACTGGGTCGAGTTGGTCAACACCGGCTCCGCGGCCGCCGACATATCCGGCTGGATCGTCAAGGACAACGACAACTCGCACTCGTACACCATCGCCGCCGGCACCTCGCTGCCGGCGGGCGGCCACCTGGCGCTTGACGTCGACTCCTCGTTCGGGCTGGGCAGTTCCGACTCGGCACGACTGTTCCGGCCCGGCGGATCCACGCTGGTGGACTCCTACGCCTGGACCGCGCACGCCGGCACGACGTACGGCCGCTGCGCGGACGGCACCGGTGCGTTCACCACGACCACCGCACCGACCAAGGGCGCGGCGAACGCGTGCGGGCAGCCGTCCGGAGCCGCCTGGCCGGGCGGCGCGAGCGTCACCGTCGCCGACGCCTCGAACGTG
This sequence comes from Embleya sp. NPDC005575, assembly GCF_040605455.1. Taxonomy (NCBI): domain Bacteria; kingdom Bacillati; phylum Actinomycetota; class Actinomycetes; order Kitasatosporales; family Streptomycetaceae; genus Embleya; species Embleya sp. NPDC005575. The sequence continues at coordinate 3,219 of NZ_JBEXCV010000270.1, forward strand.
TTCGGCACGAACCTCAGCGGTCTCTCGTTCCAGAGCCCCGGCGTGCTGTGGGCGGTGCGGAACGGCCCGAGCAGGCTCTACCGGCTGGTGCCCAACGGTGTGACGTGGCGCCCGGATCCGACCGGTGGCTGGGCTTCCGGCAAGGCGCTGCACTACGCCGACGGGGCGGGCGACCCGGACGCGGAGGGCGTGAGCGTCACGCCCGACGGGATGTTCGTCGCCACCGAGCGCGACAACGACAACGACGGCGTCAGCAAGCCGAAGATCCTTCGCTTCGACGTCTCGGGTACGGCCGGCTCGCTGAACGCGACTGCGGAATGGAACCTCACCGCCGATCTGCCCGCGGTGGCCGCCAACAGCGGTCTCGAGGGCATCTCCTGGATCCCGGACACGTTCCTCACCGCACACGGCTTCCGCGACGAACACACCGGCGCGGCCTACGACCCGGCCGCCTACCCGGGCCACGGCAGCGGCCTGGTCTTCGCGGGCCTGGAGGCCAACGGCACGGTGTATGCCTACGCGTTGAACCAAAGCGGCGGCGGATACACCCGGGTCGCCACGATCGCGAGCGGGTTCCCGGCGGTGATGGATCTCGAATTCGAGCCCGCGACCGGCCACTTGTGGGCCGCCTGCGACGACAGCTGCCATGGCCGGACCGCCGTGCTCGACATCGACGCGCAGGGTCGGTTCACCGTCACCACCCGGTACGACCGCCCCACCGCAATGCCCGACTACAACAACGAGGGCTTCGCGATCGCACCGCAGACCACCTGCGTCGCGGGCTTCAAGCCGGTGGTCTGGGCCGACGACGGCAACGACGGCGGCCACGCCCTTCGCACCGGCACCCTCGCCTGCACCCCGTAGGCAAACCCGCACCGATCGAGCCACGCGGGACGGGCGTTCCCACCGACGACCGCCCGTCCCGCCGGCGCACCACCACCACGGACCGTGGACCCGTCGTCCTCAGCCGACGGTCCGACGGGTTTGACCGGTCCACGGCACGTCGTGCGCATCAGACCCGGATGATCAACGCGTACCGTTCGTCCTCGACCGGCCCACCCCACAGATCCGGTTCGGCACTCAGCGGTTGCACCCGAAGGTCGGCGACCAGCGGTCGCACGACCGCGGTCAGGGCATCGGCACCGATCCCGCCGTGCCACGGCAGTTCCTCGGCACCGGCCACATATGCCACATCCCGTTGCCCGGACTCACGCCACCGTCCCTCGACCAGCACCAGCCTGCCGCCGGACCGAAGGCGCCCGATCCACTCCCGCAAGGCCGCTTCGGGATCGGCGAGCGTCCACAAGAGGTGCCGGCACAGCACCACGTCGAACCGCTGCGCGCCGGTCGGCGGAAAGGCCGCGTCACCGACCAGAAAGCGGGCCGTCAGCCCGGCCCGAGCCACCTTCTCCCGGGCCTGTTCGATCATCCGCGGCGCCAGGTCGACCGCGGTCACCCGATGCCCGTCCCCGGCCGCAAGCAGCGTCAACGATCCGGTCCCACACCCGACATCGAGCACGTCGACCGCACCGGCCGGCATCCAGGATCGCAGCGCACGGGCCCACGCGAGCCGCGTGCCCTCGGCCGCCAATCCGTGATCGGGCTCGTCGTCGAAGGACGTGGCCGCATTGTTCCAATACTCCGCGATCACGGAGTCGACGGCCGTGGGTTCGCTACTCATACTCGGCATCCTCTCAACGGGCTGGGACACGCACGTGGGGCGCACGAGGCACACGACGCCCGCCCAGGGACCCGCATCGGCCTCGACCGGAACATGTCCGGGCGATCCACCGGCCTCGCTTTCGCGTCGCCACGGTCACGGTCACGGTCGACCCTGCCGTCCCGCGTCCACAGTGCGCGCGCCGCCGCCACGGTGCCGGGGTGTTCGGTGTCCGATCGGCGCTCGGAGTCGGCGATCACCCTCTCCGGCAGGGCGATCGCCTCGTCGGTGTGGCCCGCCTCCAGGTGCGAGGCGGCGAGGTCGTAGAGGCTGCGTCCGGACCGATGCAGCACCGGGCAACCGCGGGGGCTCCACAGGAGGTCGCCGGCGTGGGTCGTGAGGGTATCGGTGTTGGCCCACAGGACGGCGGTCAGGTCGGGGTGGCGGTGGCTGGCGGCGGCGTGTGTGGCGGGTGGGGTGGTTTCGCGGGCGGCACGGGCGGTGAGGGCGTGCAGCCGTACGGCGCGGTGGCCGGTACGGGGGTCGTCGGTGATCAGGCCGTAGCGGTGGAGTACCCGCAGGGCGGCGATGCTCCGGGCCGCGTCGACCCGAGCGGACCCGGGTCCGGACGGAGCGCGGTGGGCAGCCAGGTACTCGATGACGGGGTCGGTGGTCCACAGTTCCCGGGGGTGGCCGGCGGGGTCCAGGAGGGCCGCGAGGTGCAGGGCCGGCGCGGCGAGGCCGACGGGGTCGCTGTGTCGGGCGGCGTCGAGGGACAGGAGCAGCGCCGCGGCGACGTGTCGTCCGTAGCCCTCGGTGTCCGCGTGGCGAGGCAGCAGGCCGTCCAGGCGTGCGGTGCGGGCAGCGAACAGCCGCAGGTAGTCGGCACACGGCACGGCTTCGTTGATCATGTACGCGGCGGCGTGCGCCAACGCGAGTGGCAGCAGCCCGAGTTCGCGGGCCAACGATGCGGCCCGGTCGTCCAGGAGGTGGGCGCTGTCTGCGTCGGCCAGGCGCTCGTACAGGTAGGCGTCGGCTTCCCGGTCCGTGTAGGTGGTGATGTCCACGAGCGCGCGACCGCCACCGGACAGGGCCGCGTCGCGGCGGCGGGTGGTGGCCAGGACCCGACCCGCGCCGGTGGCGGACGTGGGCGGCCACCAGGGTTGGATCGTGTCGGGGTCGGTGATGTCGTCGAGGACGACCAGCCACGCGCGGGGGGTGGTGGCCGGCCACTCGGCGAACGCCCGAGCGTCGTGCTCCGCGTCCTCGCCGAGCGCGCCGGGCATTTGGACGCGGAGCGCGGCCTGCGCGTACCCGGCGGTGACGCGCGCGGTCTCGGCGGCGTCGACCCACACGACCAGATCGATCCCCTCGGCCAACGCCCGATGGGCGTAGGCGGCAGCCAGTTGGGTCTTGCCGACGCCACCGCCCCCGGGCAACACCCGGGTCAGGACCACGGTGGCCTGGCCGGCCTGGGCCTCGTCGACCGCACGCCGCAGCCCGGCGCGGTCCTGGAAGCCCGAAGCCAACGTCGGAACCGCGCCCACCACCACCGGCCACCGCACCGCCACCCGCGAACCCGCGCCCGTGACCAGGGTTCCGACATGACCGGTGACGACCACCGCGCCATCGCACGCCGTGGCGTTCCCGGTGCTCTCGACGCGCACCGCGGGTCCGGCGTCGGTCTGGTCGGCGACCGGTCCCGGGCCGCGATGGCCGGTGACCGCGGTACCGCCGCCTCGGGCGTGCGCGCGGCCCGTGTCGGTGACCGACACCGACGCCTCCGACCGCCCGTCCGGCGCGGGAACGGCGCTGCCCGTATCGGGCTTTCGGCCGCGCCACCATCGCATCGCGAAGTCCCCCTCTCCCGAGCCGTCCGTGCGTGGTGCTCAGGTGTAGTCGACGCCTGTGCCCGCGCTGCTGCCCGGACCGTCCGCGATGGCATCCCCCGTGCGCTCCGCCGACGCCGAGCCGCCGACCGCACCGCCGCGCCGCCGCACACCGGTGTGCGCG
>NZ_JBEXCV010000271.1:0-6841 GCF_040605455.1 Embleya sp. NPDC005575
CCCGTCCACCGGGGCCCCGCGCCAGGCGCGGGACCCCGTTCGACGTGGGTGGAGGTCAGCGGTGGTGCGCCGCGCCCGTGTCGGCCGCGTCGCGCGGGTCCTGCACCTTGGTGCGGTACAGCCACAGGGCCACGCCGACGATCAACACCCCGCAGGCGACCCCGAGTTCCTTGTAGCCGCCGTAGCCGGTGATGGAGAAGCCGGTCGCGCCGACCACCAGCACCACGGTCAGGAATGCGGCGAGGAGCCAGGCCAACGGGACGAAGAAGTTCGGCAGTCGGATCGGGCGGGCCAGATCCGGGCGGTCCTTGCGCAACATCGCGAAGCCGGAGATGGCCAGAATGTGGGTCAGGATGTAGCCCAGGTTGCCGGTCACGATGATCGCCAGCGGCGTCTTGAGCGCGATCAGGATCACCATGTTGACCACCAGCGCGATGAGCAGTGCCCGAGCCGGCACGCCGCGCTTGTCGAGCACGCCGACCTGCTTGATCGTGGTGCCCTCCTTGCCCATGTTGTAGAGCACCCGGGAACCGTCGGCCAGACCGGTGATCATGATCAGCAGCAGCGACGCGATCAGGAAGACCACCATCAGGTCGGCCGCGCCGCCCACCATGTCGTTGAACGCGCCGACGTAGAACGTGGTCGGGTCGAGCGCGATCGCACCCTCGCCGACGTACCCGGCCAGCGCCAGCGGCAGCAGGATGAACACACCCAGTGAGAACAGCACGCCCGCACGCAGCGCCCGGGAGGTGTCCTTGACGGTGTCCTTGTACTCCGGGGCGAAGGTCGCGCAGACCTCGACGCCGAACGACGTCCAGGCCATCACGTACAACCACACCAGCGACTCGCGGATACCCGCCGCGCCGTGCAGGTTCCAGTGCAGGTTGCTCGCGCTCCAGTCGCCACTGGCGAACGGCAGCACGATGAACACCACGAGCGGCACCAGGAGCATGCCGCCGGTGACGTAGACGACCCACATCGCGACGTGCAGGCCGAACATGGCCGCGCCGAACAGCAGCACGATCACCGCGAGGCCGACCACGATCGGGAAGGTCAGCTCGGCGATGCCCAGGTCCAGCGTCCAGTCCTGGCCCTTGAACCACTGGGCCTGGACCAGCGAGCCGATGATGCCCGCGTACACGGACAGCGCGGTGGTCCACGGGAACCAGTAGCCGATGCTGGCCAGCGGACCCACGAACGGTGCGCGCTTCTTCCAACCCTCGGTCGCATAGTGCGCGATGCCACCGGACGACTCGGGGAACATCGCGGCGAGCTCGGTGTAGATCCAGTTGGCGATCGTGGCCAGGACCATCGAACCGGCCCACAGCGCGATCGCGCCCCACGCGCCGAGTCCGCCGATCGACGCGCCGAGCGAGGCGATCAGGGCGGCGGGCATGGTCAGCGACATCGCGAAGCCGTCGTACCAGCGCATCTTCTTGGCGAGCGCGGGCGCATTCGCCGCGGTGCCGGCCGCTGTGGTGTCGGCCTGTGCGGGGCCGGTGGAGCCGGAGGCGGCCGGTTGAGTTGACGCGGTCATCTGTGTCCCCTTCGCGGGGTGGGAGCGGCCGGTGGGTGATCCCGGGGGACGGCCGCTTGGGGGAGGGGGTCGCGGGCTCCGGGGCGCCGCTGTCGGCGTCGTCGTCGGCCCTGCTGATGGCCCTGTTATAGATGCGAGTTTTCGACCGCGTCAAGGCTTCGTCTTTGTTCATTCGACAAATGAGACCTGTGAAAGTTGCTTATTGAGATCTATTGACAGGCCAAAGTTGCTGATGAAGTCTGAGCACACGCCGCCCGAGGACAGAGAGGGAACCCCCCGCATGAGCAGCAACGGCTCCGCCCGCCACCAGTTCTTCATCAACGGCGCCTATGTCGACGGCACCGGCGCCGAGGGCTACGACGTGGTCAGCCCGGTCACCGGCGAGTACGTCGCCACCATCCCGGTCCCCACCGCCGCCGACCTGGACAAGGCCGTCGCCGCCGCCAACACCGCGCAGCGCGCTTGGGCCAAGGTCAACGTCTGGCAGCGCGCCGAGCTGTGTCACCGCATCGGCGACGAGATCACCAAGCGTGTCGACGAGCTGGCCCGCCTCCAGACCCTCGAGCAGGGCAAGCCGCTCGCCGAGTCGGTCGCCGACATCGAGGAGGCCGCGCAGCTCTTCCACCTGCACGCCGAGGACGCGGTCCGGCTGCACGGCGAGACGATGCCCTCCACCGACGGCACCAAGCGCATGTGGACCTTCTACGCGCCGGTCGGCACGTGGGGCATCATCACCCCCTGGAACTTCCCGCTGCTCATGCTCGCCGAGTTCGTCGCCCCGGGCCTGGCCACCGGCAACGCGCACGTGGTCAAGCCGCCGGCCAACACGCCGCTGACCGTGCTCAAGGCGATGGAGGCGTTCGTCGCCGCCGGCGTCCCCGAGGGTCTGATCAACATCCTCCCGGGCGAGGGCGCCACCGGTGACGCGCTGGTGCGTCACGACGGTATCGACGCGATCGGCTTCATCGGCTCCTCCGCCACCGGCGCCAAGATCCAGGCCACCGCCGGCCTCAAGCGCTCGATCATGGAGTGCTCCGGCAACGGCCCGCTGGTCGTGCTGAAGGACGCCGACCTGGACGCTGCCGCCAAGGCCGCGGTCTACGGTGCGTACCTGTGTGCGGGCCAGGTCTGCTGCGCCACCGAGCGGGTGATCGTGGTGGACGAGGTGCACGACGCGTTCGTGGCCGCCGTATTGCGTGCCGCCGAGGACGTGGTGCTCGGCGACCCGTTCGACGCCGCGACCAACCTGGGCTCGCTCAACAACGAGGGCGTCGCCGCGAAGATGGACCGGCACATCGCCGACGCGCACGAGCGCGGTGCCAAGGTGCTGCTCGGCGGCAAGCGCCGCGAGGGCATGCCGACCGACCTGTACTACGAGTTCACCGTCGTGGACCAGGTGCCCGTCGACAGCCTGCTCTCGCGCGAGGAGTCGTTCGGCCCGGTCGTGCCGATCATCACCGCCGCCGACGAGGACGACGCGCTGCGGCTGGCCAACGACGACAAGCTCGGCCTTCAGGGCGCGGTGTTCACGAGCAGCATGCGCGCGGCCTACCGCTTCGTCGAGGAGATGGCGGTCGGCCAGGTCGTGGTCAACGACAGCACGTGCTTCTGGGACGTCAACATGCCGTTCGGCGGGGCGGGCAACCGCGGTACGGGTTGGGGTCGGATCGGTGGGAAGCACACCCTGCTCGACATGTCCGATCTGCGCACGGGTGTCATCAACCTCTGAGGGGTCCTCAAACGCCGGACCGGCTTTCGGCCTCAAGCGCCGGCCGGGCTGGGTTGGCCTCAAGCGCCGGCCGGGCTGTTTGGCCTCAAGCGCCGGCCGGGCTGGGTTGGCCTCAAGCGCCGGCCGGGCTGTTTGGCCTCAAACGCCGGCCGGGCTGTTTGGCCTCAAGCGCCGGCCGGGCTGTTTGGTGGTCCGGCCGGCGTTCGAGGGTGAGTGGGTCGCAGGTCGGACCAGTAGATATATCGGCCACAAGCCGCAAGGGAACCGCATGATCCCCAGCCACCGCACCGCGTTGCGCCGCACCGCCCAGGAACCGTTCTGGCTGGATCGGCCCGAACACCCGGAGCCGCTGCCCCGCCAGATCGGGGACACCCGGACCGACCTGGCCGTGGTCGGCGGCGGATACACCGGCCTGTGGACCGCGTTGATCGCCAAGCAACGCGACCCCGGCCGCGACGTACTCGTGCTCGAACAGGGCACCTGCGGCCACGCCGCCAGTGGGCGCAACGGCGGCTTCTGCTCACCCAGCCTCACCCACGGTCTGGCCAACGGCCTCCAGCGGTGGCCGGACGAGATCGACACGTTGCAACGCCTGGGCGCGCAGAACCTGGACGCGTTCGAACGCGACCTGGACACCCACGGCATCGACTGCGGCTTCGCCCGTACCGGCAAGGTCGCGGTGGCCGCCACCCCGTGGCAGGCCCAGGCGCTGCGCGCGTCGGTACCGGTCGCCAACCGGCACGGCGAGAAGGCCCAATACCTCGAACACGACGCGCTGCGGGCGTACGTCGACTCGCCGCTGTGGTCGGCGGGTGTGTGGCAGCCCGACTACGCGCTCCTGGACCCCGCCCGCCTGGTGTGGGGGCTGCGCCGGGCCTGCCTGGACGCGGGCGTGCGGATCGTGGAGCGCACCGAGGTCACCGCGATCGACACCAAGCCCACCGACCTGATCCGGCTCACCACCGCGTACGGGATCGTGGGTGCGCGCCGGGTCGCACTGGCCACCAACATCTTCCCGCCGCTGCTGCGCCGGCTCGGCCTGAGCATGGTGCCGGTGTACGACTACGCGCTCACCACCGAGCCGCTGACGGAAGATCAGCTGGCCGCGATCGGCTGGACCGGTGCGCACGGCGTCACCGACGCGGGCAACCAATTCCATTACGTGCGCAAGACCGAGGACAACCGCATCCTGTGGGGCGGCTACGACGCCATCTACCACTTCGGCAGCAAGGTGGACGAGGCGCTGACCCAGCGCCCGCAGACGTTCGACGTGCTCGCCGAGCAGTTCGCCGCGACCTTCCCGCCGCTGGCCGACGTCGCGTTCTCGCACGCGTGGGGTGGTGTGATCGACTCGACCACCCGGTTCTGCATGTTCGCCGGCACCGCCGCGGCCGGCCGGGTCGGCTACGCGCTCGGCTTCACCGGACTGGGTGTGGGCGCCACCCGGTTCGGCGCCGAGGTCGTGCTCGACCTGCTTGCGGGCACCCGGTCCGAGCGGACGGAACTCGAGATGATCAAGCGCAAGCCCATTCCGTTCCCGCCCGAGCCCGCGCGCTGGATCGGCATCCAGGCCACCCGCTGGTCGATGGCCCGCGAGGACGCGCACGGCGGCCGCAACATGTGGCTGCGTACCCTCGACCGGCTCGGCCTGGGCTTCGACTCGTGACCGACGCGAGCGGTCCCGGCGGGCCGGGTGCACCGGGGGAGCGAGAGGAACAGGGCAAGATGGCTGCCGAAGGTCGAGAGGACGTGCCGAACTCGGCGCCGCAGCACACCCGGAGCAGCCGCATGAACCCCGCAGGCCCGTTGGACGACATCGACCGGCGCATCATCGCCATCCTCCAGGCCGACGGCCGGCGAGCGTACAAGCAGATCGCCGAGGACCTGGGCATCCCGGCGTCCTCGGTGCGCTATCGGGTGCAGCGCCTGGAGGAGAGCGGCACGCTCCAGATCGTCGGCATCGCCAACCCGCTGACGATCGGCTTCGATCGGCTCGCGATGATCGGCATGCGGGTCCGGGCCGGGAGCGCCCGGGAGGTGTGCCGCGAACTGCGGGAACTGCCGGAGACGTCCTACGTGGTGATGGTCGCCGGGCAGTACGACGTGATGGTCGAGGTGATCTGCCGCGACACCGACCACTTCACCGACCTGCTCAACCGCCGATTGCTGCTGATCGACGGCGTGGTCTCCACCGACTCGTTCTTCGTCCTGGAAGTGCACAAGTTGGCCTACGGCTGGGGCGTCGGCGGTGTGGAGTCCTCCCTGCTCGACGCGCCGGAGATACCGCCCGGCTCGGGGTTGGACCAGCGCGACAACCGCTGAGCCACGGCTCGCACGCCGGCCCCAGGCCGCGGTGCCCAGACTCCGCGCATGACGGATGTACGGGTGGGGGACTGGCTGGTCGACGTGTCCGCGCCGCTGGGCAGCGGGCACTTCGCACGGGTGCTGCCCGCGCGCCGCGTGCGGGCCAATCCGGCCGGGATCGTCGAGCGCCGCGCGGTGAAGATCTACCACGCGCGCGGCAGCGCGGCCCAGCGGCAGTCCGCGCTCGCCGAGATCCGGGTCCAGGAGGAACTCCTGGGCTGCCCGCACGCGGTGGCGTATGTGGACGCGTTCGTGGCCGAGCAGGGCGAGTTCGCGGGCTGCCTGGTGCAGGTGATGGAGCTGGGTGATCGTTCGCGTGCCGGCATTGACGAACGACGGCCTGATCCTTCGCAATGTCAACCTGTTCGTCAATGAACTACCGGCGCCGCCGCCCGGGCGCTACACACATCTCGGCGGGACGGCCCGGCTGCCGCACCTGATCGAGATCTTCCTCGGCGACGACGAGGGTCGGCTGTGGCACATCTGGGCGCTGCGAGGCAACCACGGCGGTTGGCGTTGGCATTCGAAATGGCCGGAGTTCCGAACGGTGGCAGCACGCTGAGCGGTCGCCCCGGTCGCGATCTCGAATCAGGGCACCGTCGGCAGGTCGGTCAGCCAGCGCTCGGCCGCACGGTGTGTGGTGAAAGTGTGTACCGGTGTTCGTGGATCGGTGTGTTCGGCGATCAGGCGGCGGACCCGGGGGCGCACGGCATGGCGGTAGGCAAGCACGGAGCGCAGCACGCTCGGGTTCATCCGGTCGTGGCCGCCGGGTTCGGGGCGTCGGCGTCGGGCGAGCAGGTCGGTGATCGCGGCCGGTGGATTGATGTCCAGGAACACCACGGTGTCGGCGGCGGCCAACCGCATGGCCAGCGTCGGGGCATGGTTGCCCGCCAGAATCCAGCCGGGCTCCGCGATCAGCGCGCGCTGCGCCTCGGCGAACTCCTCGGCGGGCGCGAGCGATCGGTCCCCGCGGTGGTACAGGGTGTCCAAGTGCGTGACGGGGAGCCCGAGTCGAGTGCCGAGTGCATCGGCCCACCGGGTCCGGCCGGCTCCGCCGACCCCGACGACGACGATCTTGCGCATGGTCTCGCAGCCTACGGAGGCGGCCGACGCCGCATGACGGAAATCCGGGGAACCGACCCTATCGGGTGCGCCGATCCCACCCGAACGCGTCGTCGGGCGAGCGTCGGCCGGGCCGCGAACGGCCCGGC
>NZ_JBEXCV010000272.1:0-6470 GCF_040605455.1 Embleya sp. NPDC005575
CTCGCGCCGGTCCGGCGCCCCGTTGGGCCGGCGGACCTCGATCAGCTCCGACCGGCCGGATCCAAGAGGGGTTCCGCCGGCTCGCCGGCGAGCCGGTTCCGGGCGGATTCCGCGGTTCGTGGGACGCCGGCGCCCGGGTTCGGGTGTCCGTCATCGACGGCCGGCCGGCAGTACGCCCTTGTCACCGGACCGCGAGGCCCTCGATCTCGATCAGCATGTTCGGGTCGGAAAGCGCGGTGACACCGATCAGGACGCTCGCCGGGCGGCAGCCCTCCTGTTCCAGGCGGGCGGTGATCACATCGAAGTGGCGGGTGACATCCGCGACGTCGACCGCGAAATAGCGCAGTTGCACCACGTGCGCAAAGGTGAAGCCGGCCTCGGCCAGGGTCTCGGCGAGCCGGTCGAAGGTGGTCTCGATCTGTCCACGCAGATCGCGCACGTGCACGATCGCGCCGTCGGGACCCCGGGACTCGTGTCCGGCCAACACCAGCCACCGTTGCGGATCCGTCACCGACACGGCCCGGTTGTAGCCGAGCCGGTTCCCGAACATTCGAGGTCCGATGTCCTGCCTGTGCATCGCGTCACCCTTCGTCGTGATCGGTCCCGACGCGGTCCGACCGGCGGCAGCCGCCGGCGACCCGGACCGGCGAATAGGCTCGGGCCACGGCCCTTCGACGAAAGCCCTCAATCAGAACAAATCCGCCGGTGACTCTAGTCGGAACGCGCGCCGCTCGCGCGCCGCACACGCCGGTGCGAGGCCGATCGCCGAGTCATCCGGGTGCCGAGCGAGGTCGACCCGGCCGGTCGGTGTCAGCTCTCCGCCTGTGCCGTGCGCGCATGCGGGATGGGCGATGCGGTCGGCTCGGACCGGATGCCGTACTGCGCCGCCTGGGCCGTGTACATCGCCCGATACCGACCGGCGTCGAGCGCCATCAGGCCGTCGTGGTCGCCCTGTTCGATCAATCGTCCGTCCTCCAGCACGTAGATGAGGTCGGCGGTGGCGGTCGCGGCCAGCCGATGGGTGATCAGCAGTACCGTCGTCCCGTCCTCGGTCATCGACCGCAGCGCGGCGAACGCGGCGATCTCCGCCTCCGGATCCAGCGCGGAGGTCGGCTCGTCGACGATCACGAACGGCGCACCGCGGTACCGGGTCCGAGCGTTGCCGATCTTCTGCCACTGCCCGCCGGAGATCTGCGAACCACGTTGGTAGCCCTTGACGATCAGGGTGTCCCAGCCGTGCGGCAACGCGCCGACCAGCTCGCTCGCATCGGCCCGGGCGACCGCCCCCTCCACCCGGGCCTGGTCGAGCGGCCGGTCGGGACGGCCGATGAAGACGTTCGCACGCGCGGTCATCGCCCACCGAGGGAAGTCCTGGCCGAGCACCGCCACCCGGTCGAAGATCCGGTCCCGATCGGCCTCGCGCACGTCGACACCGCCCCAGCTCAGTGTGCCCTCGCTGGGCAGCAGCAGACCGGCGACCAGCTTGGACAGCGTGGTCTTGCCCGAGCCGTTCTCGCCGACCAACGCGACCACCTTGCCCGCCGGGATGCGCAGGCTCACCCGCTCCAGCGCCGGCGTGTCGTTGCCGGGATAGCGGTACGAGACGCGGTCGAGCCGCACCTCGTCCACCACATGCGGCAGCGGCAGTCCGCCGGTCGGGATGGCACGCCGCTCGGACTCGACGCAGGCATCCTCCAGATCGCGCAGATACAGGGATTCCTCGTACAACCGGTTGACCTGCATGACCAGTGCGGTGAGGCCGCTGGTACAGGTACGGATCGCGATCACCGCGGTACCGCCCGCGGCGAGCGGCATGCCGCCCTCGGTGAGCAGCAGCCACAACGCCGCATACACCAGCAGTGCACCGACCCCGGACAGCGCGGACGCGGTCGCCTGGGTCAGGCCCTTGGCATGTGCGAGTCGCCGGTGCTCGGCCTCCATCGTCGAGGACATGTCCTCGAACGCGTTCAGCACCAGCCGACCCGCACGGTGTGCCCGCACCTCGGCGGCGGGCGCCGGATCGATCAGGCTGCGCCCGAGGATTTCGATCGCACGTCGGTGTTCGAGCCACGCGTGCGCGGATTCGTGTTGGCGACGCGCGGACCGTACCGCGCCCCAGCCCTTCGGTGCCGCGACCAGGAACAACAACGGCAACAGGATCGGATTCAACAGGGTCAACACGCTGCCGGTGGCGACCAGTCCGACCAGCGCGTTGATCACCGCGACCGAGGCGCCGATCATCCGCCGCACCGAGTCGGTGCCGAACCGACCCGCGTCCAGGGTGCGATGGAAGCCCGCCTCCTCGAACGCCTGGAGTTCCACCCGGGCGGCGAGCCGGTAGTAGCGCGCCGTACAGACCCGTTCGACCTGCGGTTCGAGCCGGCTGGTCGCACCCACCGAGACCGCCGCGAGCAGCGCGGACACGGCGGTGACGAACATGATGAACAGCAGGGCGGGCGCGGCGTCGCGCAGCCGGTCGGTGGTCGGCACGTCGGCGAACAGCGCCACCAGCGCACGATTGGTGGCAAGCAGCCCCAAACCGGCCGCGAGCCCCTGGCCGATCTCGGCCACGAGCAGCGCGAGCACCGCAGCCCGATCCACCGTCCAGGCGGCGCGCGTGACCACCGCGACCATGGACGGCAGTTGCCGCGCCATCGCCCAGAACGAGACTCGCAGCAGCGGCTGTTCATGCTCGGTGAAGGACATGTCATAGCGCAACGCGCCACCGAACAGCAGCTGTTCGGACTCGGAAACCGGAGTCGTCCGCCGGGCGGACGCCCGTCGACGGAACCTCATCGGACCTCCCGTGGGGGATTGTGCGCAGTCCGGTCGGCCGACACGGGCGGGTGCGGCGGGGTGCGGAGAATCGTGACTCGCGATGGCGTCGGTTCCAATGTGACCACGTTCCGTTTCGGTCCCGGGTGGTTGCCTGACGACCGCACATGCTGCCCTTCGGGCCGGCGGGTCGGACAGGGCGTACGGGTGTACGAGCCGGGCGCATCCGCCCCATGACACGCTCGAACGCGCATCCGATCGAGGGGGTGAATCAGCCTCGTACGAGGCCGAGTTCGAGGTCGGACTCGGCTGAAGGCGGTCGGGACGCGCGCTGCGCCGCACTCCGGCGGACCGGACGAACGACGCGCGCCGTGCGGTCGGATGCCGGGAGCCGTGTCGGATCGCGCGATGCGTCGTTGGAGGTGTGTGGGCCGTTGGGGTGGGTTGACGAACAGTCAGTGGACGATGGTGGAACCGCTGTTGCCGGACCGCGCACCGCAGCGCGGCGGCCGGTGGATCGACCACCGCGCGATGATCGACGCGGTCGCCTGGAAGCACGAATACAGCTGCTCTTGGCGGGAGTTGCCGGAATGGTTCGGGCCCTGGCAAACCGTCTACCACCGGTACACGGTGTGGGGAAAGGACGGCACCTGGCGCCGCATCCTGACCCGCCTGCAGGTCTGCCCCGACCCGGACGGAGACCTGGATTGGCTGATCGAGGTCGACGGCGCACTGAGCCGGGCGAGCCGAGCGGAAGGCGGAAAGGTCGACCGCTGATACGTCCGCGAGCAGGCGGAGCGGTGGGGCGATGACGTGATCGCGTTCCGTGACGCGTTGGAGATCGCCGCGCCGGTCATCCGCTGCGGCGGCCGGCCCGGGCCTGGGCGACGAACTCGGCCAGACCGCTCGGGGTGGCATGTTCCAGGATTACCTTCGGCTCGACGGCGATGCCGTACCTCTCGCCGAGCACGTCCGCGAACTCGATCGCGAGGGTCGCGTCCACACCGAGCTCCGCGAACGTGTCGTCCGGGTCGACCCGGGAGATATCGAGGGAGACGAGTCGGGCGGTCTGATCGACGATCTCGTCGAGAAGGGCGGCGTTCACGGGCATGGTGAGGCTCCTTGACGGGTCATGGATGCGTCCCAGGCGCGGGATGTCCGAGGTGATCGGCACGTCGGTCGACACGAGCGATCCGGGGGAGGCACGGGGAGTTCACCCGTCCCGCTTCGCCGGCCCGGGCCGAGGTGGCCCACCGACCGGTGTCGGCTCCTGTCGTACGGGGAACGCTAGTAGGAGCCCAGGTCTCGGCGGTAGAACGGTGCCGACCCGTCGCGGGTGGCGAAGCGTGGCGAATCGGCTCGGACGCCGGGCCGGCGGGCGCAGAACGCACCGAGTCACCGGCGGCACGGGCCGTACCGGCCGCATCGGGAGCATGCCGCGCCCGTCGGTGTCACAGCGGCGGGTTGAGGCCCTCGAAGAAGGCGAGGAGCGCCGCCTCCCGCAGGTGTGACGGGAGGTGATCCAGGAGCGCGTGCACCGATGCCAGTCGGCCGTCGGTCAACAGACCCGCCTTGAGCATGAGTTCGGTCAGCGCATCGGCGGTCACGCCCGCCTCGGAGTCGGCGAGGGCGGTGAGCTCGTCGACCACGAGCAGTTGTTCGGGAGTGGGCAGCGGGTCGCGGTCGCCGGCCGCGCGTACCGCCGACCGCAGTGCGGTGAGCAGTTCGGGTACGTGCGGGCCGTGCGTTGCGGTCATCGTGAGGTGGATCGTCGGCGAAATGCCGGGCTGGGACAGCTGGGGTTGAACGGCCCATCCCAGGCGCTCCAATTCGTCCAGGAAGGCGAAGAAGTCCACGCCGTCCGTGGTTACCGCGACCAGACTCGCCGCAGGCGCGCCGAGCACGCGCAGCCCCTCGATCTCCGCGATCCCGTCGACCAGATCGGCGGTAGCGGCCAGCGTACGAGTGACCAGGTCGCGGTAGCCGTCGGCGCCCAGGTGACGCAGCACCGCCCACGCGGCGGCGATCAGGCCGCCGGACTTCGAGCTCTGCATCGTCGAATTGACGACCGGATAGCCGGTCCAGTCGGAGGCGACGAAGTATTGCGTCCGGCGCAGCGCGGCGGTGCGGTACAGCACGATCGAGCAACCCTTGGGCGCGTATCCATACTTGTGGAGGTCCACCGAGATCGAGTCCACTCCCGGCACCCTGAAGTCCCAGGACGGCACGACGTGTCCGAGCTGTTCGGCGAACGGCAGCACCCAGCCGCCGATGCACGCGCCCACGTGGCAGCGCACATCGCGGCGCGCGCAGATCGCGGCGATCTCGGGTATCGCGTCCACGACGCCGTGTCCGTAGGAGGGTGCCGAGGCGACCACCAGGACGGTGTCGTCGGTGATCGCGCGCTCGATCGCGGCGACGTCGGCGGTCATGTGGACCGGGTCGATGTCCACGATCACCGGGTCGAGGCCGAAGTACTTCGCCGCCTTGGCCCACGCGGCGTGCGCCGAGCGGGCGAACACGATTTGTGGGCGCACCACTTCGGGCCGGGCGTCGCGGGCCGCCTTGGCCGCCAGCAGGCAGCTTTCGGTACCGCCGCTGGTCCAGCTGCCGGCGGCGCCCGCGGGGGCGTGCAGCATCTCGCCGACGGCTGCGACAACCTGGTGCTCCAGGGTCGCGACGCTCGGGAAGGACGTCGGATACAGCCCGTTCACGTGCAGATACAGCTCGAACGCCCGCACGGCGACCGCTTCGACGGAGGCCGCGCCGGAGTCGAACGTATTGGCCACTCCGGGCCGCCCCCGCCCGGGTTCGTCTCCGGCGTGCATGGCCGTCAACTCCGCCAGCACCTCGGCCACCGGCCGTCCGTCCGCGAACATGCCCACGCGTGCCTCCCCGACTGCGACTGCAAGCAACTGCCACTGCGACTGCGATTGTGGTGTCGAGCTTCGGGCTTCGGGGCCCGGCCCCGACCGGGCTTTGGCGCGGCCCGGTCACGGGTTCCGGCACCGTAGCGCGGCGGGCGGGCGATGTCTGTAGCCGCCGCGTCGGGGCGAGGCCGACCGGGTGGGTGTGTTGCGGCCGGGATGACTCGGGCCGTGATGCCTAGGGTTGGGGCACCCTCAAGGAACGCATCCCGAGCCACTTCGAAGGGCAGACCCCATGGCCATCGCGACCGCACGCCTCCCCGATCTCGACGAACTCCTCGCCTTCCTCCGCCCGCGCCATCGCGGGCTGCTCGCCACGACCCGCGCCGACGGGCGTCCGCAGATGTCGCCCGTGTCCTGCGGCGTGGACGAGGCGGGCCGGATCGTCGTGTCCACGTACCCGGATCGGGCCAAGGCCCGGAACGCCCGTCGGGACGAACGGGTGTCCATGTGCGTCGTCTCCGAGGAGTGGAACGGACCGTACGTGCAGGTGGACGGCCGGGCCGAGGTGTTGGACATGCCGGAGGCGCTGGAGCCGCTCGTCGAGTACTTCCGGTGCATCTCGGGTGAGCACCCCGACTGGGACGAGTACCGGGAGGCGATGCGCAGGCAGGACAAGTCGCTGATCCGCATCCGCATCGACCGCTGGGGCCCGATCGCCACGGGCGGCTTCCCGGCCCGTCGCCCCACACGTAACCACAGTCACCCCGGTCCCAGCCACCCCGGGGCCGGATTCCCGAATCCACGCCTCACCGGCGCGGGTAGGCC